>NZ_JAATEK010000229.1:0-315 GCF_012034195.1 Microbispora sp. CL1-1 | reverse complement strand
GCGGCAAGTACGAGTCGGAGACCTACAAGTTCAAGTGGCAGGCCGACCGGGCGCTGAAGAAGCTCCAGGCCGACAAGACCACGGCGCTGTCGAAGCTCGCGGTCGTGCCGGTCTACGAGGGCGGCAACAAGCCCGCTGGCAACTTCGGCTGGAGGAAGGGCAACCACCCGACGCCGTCCCCGTCGCAGACCCCGAAGATCATCGGCTACAAGGTCGTCGGCGTGAAGCTGTCGATCGGCCTCAAGGACGTCGGCTCGCTGGGCTCGAACGTGGGCGGTCAGGGTCTGGCCTACAACCAGAAGATCGGCACGGCCG
>NZ_JAATEK010000228.1:0-320 GCF_012034195.1 Microbispora sp. CL1-1 | reverse complement strand
GTCCACTTCTGGCTGGCCCAGCCGCCGCAGTCCCAGATGTGCAGGGCGGCGCCGTCGGCGGTGCTTTGAGCCTCGATGTCCAGGCAGCGCCCGGACTTGACGTTCTTCAGCGTGCCGTTGCTCTGGAACGCCCACTGCTGGGAGGCATAGCTGCCGCAGTCCCACAGATGCGCCTTGGTGCCGTTGGCCGTGCCGCCTCCGACGAGGTCCATGCACTTACCGAGGGACTTGAGCTGCGTCCCGTCCAGGGTCCACGACTGCCCGGCAGCGGTGGTGCAGGCGGACTGCTGGATGGGCGTGCCGTTGGCACTGTTGTCACC
>NZ_JAATEK010000227.1:0-321 GCF_012034195.1 Microbispora sp. CL1-1 | reverse complement strand
CTGTTGAAGGAAGTCCCGGTCCGGGCGGTCGGGAAGCCGTTGTTTGCCTTCGTCTGTGCTCCTGGGGGGTTCACCGCCGTGTCCGCGCCGCACTCGCCGTCCGCTGCCGCCGGGCAGTGCCCGGCACCGCCGGTGCCCTCGGCACGTCCAGGACGCCCGACGGACCCGACAAGTCCAGCACGCGCGCCGCGGCCGCCTCGCCTGGCACGCTCTGCGGACCCGACACGTCCGGTGGATCCGGCACCTTCAGCATGCCCGACGGGCCCAGTCGGCCCGACACGTCCGGTGCGTGCGGTGGGCGGTGTGTCCTCCCAGGCCGGG
>NZ_JAATEK010000226.1:0-323 GCF_012034195.1 Microbispora sp. CL1-1 | reverse complement strand
AGTGCGGGCTCTATGCGCCATGCCCTGACATGCTTCGGTGTGGTGGATTTGGTGATTTGGCTGGCGCAGGCAATAGTCCTCTCGTACATTCGTGCGAGGGGCGGCCAAGAGCGGTGATGCCCTGGGCGTGTCTGGCGAATGCTCCCGAAGGGTGCCTCCCCGGGTTGTTGGGGGTGTGCCAGTACGAGCTGATTATTGGCCAAGTTCCCCACTGTGGTGGGGGCGTGCCCTACGGGGACGAGTTCCTTTCCTTCCGCCCTGCTAGTGATGGATGGTGCTGTTTGAGTCATGTCATCGATCTGCGAGCTCCTTGGGGCAAGCTG
>NZ_JAATEK010000225.1:0-328 GCF_012034195.1 Microbispora sp. CL1-1 | reverse complement strand
CCACCCGGCGGCAGCGCGCCACCCGGGCCGATCCTGTGACCCGGCGGCAGCGCACGCCCCAGCGGGATCGGGTGACCCGGCCATGCTGGGCGAACAGACCGACCCAGCCCACACGGCCGACATCACGGGCACGGCCAACACGGCAGGCGCAGTCAGCACCACGGACGCGGTTGGCACGGCAGGCGCAGTCAACACCACAGGCGCGGCTCGCACGGCCAACGCGGACTCGGCGGGCGCGGCCAACACGACGGGAGTGGCCAACACGGCTGACGTGGTCAACGTGGCGAACGCGGCTGGTGCGGCCGGTACCGCTGGGGTGGCGAATACG
>NZ_JAATEK010000224.1:0-328 GCF_012034195.1 Microbispora sp. CL1-1 | reverse complement strand
GGCGGATCAACCCGCGGAGCTTCTCGAGCGCCAGGGGCAGCCTGCCCTTGCCCTGCAGCGCCTCCGTCTGCAGGGCCTCCGTCTGCAGCGCCTTCGTCTGCAGGGCCTCCGTCTGCAGGGCATCCTCGGCCGCACCGAGCTCCGCCCGAGCCGCGATGTAGGTGTCCTCGGCGAGACGACCGTCCTCCCACGCGCGCCTGAGCTGTGAGCCGAACCCGGCGAGCGCCTCCACCAGGTCGGCCGGCCGATCAGGTTCGAAATACCAAGGGGTCGGTCACAACCCCTTGTCTGACGTAATCCGCACCTCTCTTTGTGCGGGGGGGCGGAC
>NZ_JAATEK010000223.1:0-328 GCF_012034195.1 Microbispora sp. CL1-1 | reverse complement strand
CGTCCAGTAGCGTCGCGCGGGCCCGGGGCGTAGGGCTCCGGGCCCGCCTCTGGTCGTCCGGACGAAGGAAAGCATGAAACACGCAACACAGACGCCGGCCCCGCCGACCGGGGACGGCCGGCGGGAGCGGGCCCCGGCGCCGGGGGCAGGCAGCACGCGCCGCAGACCCCGCCGGGGCGGTCCGGGGCAGTGGGCAAGAGGGCAGCGGGCAAGAGGGCAGTGGGCGGCATGGGCGTTCCTCGTGCCGGTGGTGGTCTACCTGCTCGCGTTCTACGTCTATCCGCTGTATCGCAACGTCGATCTGAGCCTGCGTAACTACACGGTGCGT
>NZ_JAATEK010000222.1:0-333 GCF_012034195.1 Microbispora sp. CL1-1 | reverse complement strand
TGTGCTCGCCACCCCAGCGGTGTCGGCCGCGCCAGCCGCGCCCGCCGCGTTGACCACGTCAGCCGTGTTCGCCGAGTCCGCGTTAGCCGTGCCAGCCGCGCTTGTGGTGCTGACTGCGCCTGCCGTGTCGGCCGTGTTGGCCGTGTCGGCCGTGTGGGCTGGGTCGGTCTGTTCGCCCAGCATGGCCGGGTCACCCGATCCCGCTGGGGCGTGCGCTGCAGCCGGGTCACACGATCGGCCCGGGTGACGCGATCCCGCCGGGTCGGGTGATCCGGTTCGGTCGGGCGATCCGGTTGCGGGGGTGGTGCCGAGCTGGGCGTGGGCTTGACGGGT
>NZ_JAATEK010000221.1:0-334 GCF_012034195.1 Microbispora sp. CL1-1 | reverse complement strand
GTACCCCCACAGGCGAGCCGAAGCACGAGCGCGAGCGGATCACCGCACCCGAGCCGAAGCAGAAGCGCGAGCGCGAATACGAGCGGAGGTCGGGTAACGGACCCGAGCCGGAAGATGGGCACGGGCACGGGCGGAGGGTCGCTCCGGAGCCGGAGCGTAGACACGGCCAAAGCACCGCACCACAACCGGAGACCGGGCAGAGGCCGAGCACCGAACCCACGCCTGCGTACGAGCGCGACCGGAGCACCGCACCAGAACCAGAGCACGGGCGCGGGCACGACCGGAGCGCCGCACCCGAACCAGAGCCGGAGGGTGAGCCCGGGTGCCGGGAGCT
>NZ_JAATEK010000220.1:0-338 GCF_012034195.1 Microbispora sp. CL1-1 | reverse complement strand
GGACGCGCTGATCGCCCTGCTGGAGCAGAAGATCGCCGCCGAGCTCCTCGTCGTAGTCAGCGCCGAATCCCTCCCCACCGACCCCGAAACCACCGACCCCACCGACGACAACCCATACCCCGCCGACCCGGCCACCCAAGACACCGCCGACCCGGCCACCCAAGACACCGCCGACCCGGCCACCGACGACGACGTCAGCGACCACTTCGCAGACCTCGGCGACAGCACCCCCAGCGACTACGCCCTCGACACCACCGGGACCACTGACGAGCCGGGCCAGGCCGACGACACCACCGACCACGCCGAAGACACGCGGGATGCCGGGGGCTTCGAGGAAG
>NZ_JAATEK010000022.1:0-129256 GCF_012034195.1 Microbispora sp. CL1-1 | reverse complement strand
CGAGGATGCGGAACGCGAAGGCGACCACCGCCGAGGACAGGGTGGCGGTGAACCCCCGGACGTCCAGCGCGTACAGCACGGCCATCATCGTGGAGCCGAGCATGGCCGGCACGGCGTAGAGCTCCCGGTCGTAGAGCAGGGTCGGCTTCTCGCCGGACAGGACGTCCCTGAGGACGCCGCCGCCGACCGCCGTGCAGACTCCGAGGAACACGGCGTGCATCGGCGCGAGGCCGTAATACAGCGCCTTGGACGTCCCGACCGCGCAGAACAGGCCGAGGCCCGCCGCGTCGAAGACCAGCACCCCGGGCATGGCCCGTTCGACCTGGCGATGCCAGAAGAACGCGATGACGGCGGCGGCGATCGGCACGAGGAGATAGGCCGTGTCGCGCAGCGCGGCGGGCTGCACGCCGATGAACAGGTCGCGCACGATGCCGCCGCCGACGGCCGTGAAGAACGCGAGCACCGCGATGCCGACCGCATCGAACCGCTTGCGTACGCCCTCCAGCGCGCCGGACAGGGCGAATACGAAAATTCCGGCGAGGTCGAGCACGGGGGTCACAGCCGCTCAGTCTTCCATAAACAGGGTAAAACCCCTGGCCTGCGCCTTGGTTCGGTGTGAAGCGGGGCGGGGTAGCGTCGGGAATATGCCGCAGGACGGGCAGCGGGGGAGGTAGGTGAACGGGTGCCCTGACACCGGGCGCATCTGGGGCGGTCTGGTGCGTGATCACCATCTGACGCCCCTGGAAGACCTGGCGTCATTCGTCATCGAGCACGTCAGGCCGCTCGGCTTCAGCGAGGTCATGATCTACGTCGCCAGCCTGCGGGCGCTGTATCTCGTGCCGCTGCCGGGGCAGAGCGACGCGTACGGCGAGCCCCTGAACCGCCTCGCCATCGACACGACCCTGGCGGGCCGTGCCTTCCGCGACCTGGAGATCGTCCAGGCGCGTCCCGCGGTCGACCCGTACGCCGCCGAGACCGCGGAACCCCTCGGCAGCGAGGCGCCGCGGCGGCTGTGGGTGCCGATGCTGAACGGCACGGAACGGGTCGGGGTGCTCGGCGTGACCGTGCCCGTGGTCGACGCGGCCACCGAGCGGATCCTGACCGAGCTGGGCGGCCTGGTCGCGCTGCTCGTGGTGAGCAAGCGGGCCTACAGCGACGCGTTCGCCCGGCTGGTGCGCACCGAGGAGATGCACCTGTCGGCCGAGATGCTGTGGACGCTGCTGCCCGTCAAGAGCTTCGCGACCGAGACGATGACGGTGAGCGCGGCGCTGGAGCCGGCCTACCGCGTCGGCGGGGACGCCTTCGACTACGCCCTCGACGGCACCACCCTCCACCTGGGGATCTTCGACGCCATGGGGCACGACACCTCCGCCGGGCTGACCGCGGCCATCGCCCTGAGCGCCTACCGCAACAACCGCCGCAGGCGCCGGGCCGGGCTGCTCGACGTCAGCGACGCGATCGACGAGGCGATCGCCGGGGAGTTCGGCGCTTCACGTTTCGCCACCGCGGTGCTGGCCGACCTGGATCTGCGCACCGGATGGCTGACCTGGGTGAACCGGGGGCATCCGCCACCGCTCGTGCTGCGGCGGGGGCGGTTGGCCTGCGTGCTGGACACCCCGCCGGACACCCCGATGGGCCTGCGCCTGGGCCCGGCCTCCGTGCTCGCGCGCCGCCAGCTGGAGCCCGGCGACCGGCTGCTGTTCTACACGGACGGCATCATCGAGGCGCAGACCCCGGACGGGGAGCGGTTCGGGCTGGAGCGCTTCGCCGACTTCGTCATCCGGCGCGAGTTCGACGGCGTCGCCGCCCCGGAGTCGCTACGCCGCCTGATCCACTCGATCCTCGTCTACCAGCGCGGCCGGCTGCAGGACGACGCCACGGTGCTGCTGGCCGAGTGGCGCACCGGGCGGGAGCGCCGGCACACGATGTGAGCCGCATGCACGGCAGGCCGGCGTGCGGGCTCAGGCGCGGGCGAGCAGCTCCAGCGTGTCGACGACCCGGTTGGAGAAGCCCCACTCGTTGTCGTACCAGGCCACGACCTTGACGTGCCTGCCCTCGACGCGGGTCAGGGCGGCATCGAAGATCGCCGACGCGGGCTGCCCGGTGATGTCGCTGGAGACCAGCGGCTCGTCCGCGTAGTCGAGGATGCCCTTCAGCCTGCCGTCGGCGGCGGCGCGGTAGGCCGCGAGCACCTCGTCGCGGGCAACCTCCCGTGAGACGGCGGTGTTCAGCTCCACGATCGAGCCCACCGGCACCGGCACCCGGATCGAGTCGCCCGAGAGCTTGCCGTCGAGGTTCGGCAGCACCAGGCCGATGGCCTTGGCGGCCCCCGTGGTGGTGGGCACGATGTTCACACCTGCCGCGCGGGCACGGCGCAGGTCGCGGTGCGGGCCGTCCTGGAGGTTCTGCTCCTGGGTGTAGGCGTGCACCGTGGTCATGAAGCCGTGCTCGATGCCGGCCAGGTCGTCCAGCACCGACGCCAGCGGAGCCAGCGCGTTCGTGGTGCACGAGGCGTTCGAGACGACCACGTGCCGGGCGGGGTCGTACGCCTCGGTGTTCACGCCGTAGGCGAGGGTGACGTCGGCGCCGTCGGAGGGGGCGCTCACCAGCACGCGCCTGGCGCCGGCGTCGATGTGCGCGCGGGCGGCCTCCGCCTTGGTGAAGCGGCCGGTGGACTCCAGCACGATGTCCACGCCGAACTCCGACCAGGGCAGCTTGGCGGGTTCGCGTTCGGCGAGCACCGCGATGCGGCGGCCGCCGACCACGAGCGCGGCGCCGTCCACCTCGACGGAGCGGCCGAGACGGCCGAGGGCGCTGTCGTACTTCAGCAGGTGCGCGAGGGTCTCGGGGGCGGTGAGGTCGTTGACGGCGACCACTTCGAGGTCGCTGTCACGTTCGATCAGGGCGCGGAGGGTGTTGCGTCCGATGCGGCCGAATCCGTTGACGGCGATGCGAGTCATGGGCGTTCCTTTCGTTCCGCGCTCCATGATCGGCACCCGGACGCCGCGCCGACAGTGGCTCGAAAGACATCGTACGCAAGGATCAAGCCAGAAGTTTCGCCACCGTCCGCAAGGATCTCGCCACCGCCGTCCGGGCGTCAGGCGGAGAAGGTGTGGCGATACTCGGTGGGGGAGGTGCCGAGGATGCGCTGGAAGTGCAGGCGCAGGTTGGCGCCGGTGCCGAGCCCGACCCGGTCGGCGATCTGCTCCACACCCAAATCGGTGCGTTCGAGCAGCTCGCGTGCCAGATCCACCCGTGCCCGCAGCACCCACTGCATCGGCGTGTAGCCGGTGTCCTCCACGAACCGCCGGGAGAAGGTGCGCGGCGACACCCGCGCGTGCCGGGCGAGGGTCTCCAGGGTCAGCCGTTCCGACAGGTGTGCCAGGGCCCACTCGCGCGTGTTCGCGAAAAGGTCGCCGAGCGGCTCGGGGACGCTGCGGGGCACGTACTGCGCCTGGCCTCCGCTGCGGTAGGGCGCCGCCACCAGCCGTCTCGCCACGTGGTTGGACAGCCCGACGCCGTGGTCGCGCCGCACCAGGTGGAGGCACAGGTCGATGCCGGACGCCGCGCCCGCCGACGTCAGCACGTCGCCCTCGTCCACGAACAGCACGTTCTCGTCCACCCGTACGAGCGGATGCCGGGCGGCGAGGGCCTTGGTGTAGTGCCAGTGGGTCGTCGCCCGCTTGCCGTCGAGCAGGCCCGTCGCCGCCAGCGCGAACGCCCCCGTCGAGATGGCCGCGAGCCGGGTGCCGCGCTCGTGGGCGGCCATGAGCGCGCCGACGACCGCGGCCGGCGGTTCCGTGGTCGCGGGCTCCCGGTAGCCGGGGATGAAGATCGTGTCGGCCTCCTCGAAGGCGCCGAGGCCCTCGGCCACGTGATAGGAGAGGCCGTCGCCGCCGGTCACCAGCCCGGGCGCGGGGCCGCACACCCGCACCTCGTACGGCATGCTCGGCCGGTTGGAGAACACCTGCGCCGGGATGCCGACGTCGAGCGGTTTCGCGCCCTCCAGCACGAGCACGGCGATGCGATGGTTTCTCGGGCTCATCGGCCTCCTCCGGCTCCCCCCGCGATCCGGCGGGCGCCGCCTCCGCACCGTGACCGCAATGACCACTATCGCAATCATCCTGCCACCGGCCCATCCCAGCCGTTGACAAAGCATGCTTTTCCTACATAGTTAGTAGGTAAAGCCGCCCCCCGGGAGGTATGCGACCCCGTGAAATTCCTCGCCATCACCCTCATCGCGCACGGGCCAGACCCGCTGACCGGCGAGACCAAATCCACCACCGAACGGTTCCGCGACGTCGTGGACGGCGCCGTGCTCGCCGAGGAGCTGGGCTTCGACGGCTTCGGGGTGGGAGAGCGGCACGAGCGGCCCTTCATCTCCTCGTCGCCGCCGGTCGTGCTCAGCCACATCGCCGCCCTGACCTCTCGCATCCGGCTGTTCACCGCGGTCACCACGCTCAGCCTGCTCGACCCCGTGCGGGCGTACGAGGACTACGCGACGCTCGATCACCTGTCGGGCGGCCGGCTGGAGCTGATGATCGGCAAGGGGAACGGGTCGGCCCAGGCGCGGCTCTTCCACGTCACCCCCGAAGACCAGTGGGACCGCAACCGGGAGGCGTACGAACTGTTCCGCAGGCTCTGGCGGGAGGACAAGGTCACCTGGGAGGGCCGGTTCCGGCCGTCCCTCACGGACGCGGAGACGTGGCCGCGCCCCCTGCAGCGGCCGATCCGGGTCTGGCACGGCAGCGCCACCAGCAAGGACTCGGTCGAGCTGGCCGCCCGCTATGGCGACCCGCTGTTCTCGGCGAACGTCACCAACCCCATCGAGCCGTACGCCGAGCTGGTCGACCACTACCGCGAACGATGGGCGCACTACGGGCACGACCCGGCCGACGCGCTGGTGGGCGCGGGCAGCGCCGGCTTCTACACGGCACGCACCTCCCAGGAGGCGATCGCCACCTATCGCCCGATCTACGACGCCCGGGTCGCGCTGTTCCGCAAAGCGGGCGTGGAACCGGTCTTCCACTCGCTGGAGGACGCCATCGAGCGCGGCTCGATCCTCGTGGGCAGCCCCCAGCAGATCATCGACAAGGTCCTGCGCTATCACGCGCGGCTCGGCCACGAGGTCATGCACATCAGCGCGGACGGCGACGGCCTGACCCGGGCGCAGCACCGGGAGGCCCTTGAGCTGTTCCAGAGCGACATCGCCCCCGTGCTGCGCAAGGAGATCCCGAGCCGGCCGTTCCCCGAGAACCCCCCCCTCACGAGCACCCTCACGAGCACCGGAGCGCCGGCATGACCGTCCCCAAGCAGACAGCACAGTCGAACACGGTGCGGCCGGTTCCCCTGTCGATCCTCGACCTGGCCCCGATCCCGTCCGGCAGCGGCGCGGGAGACGCGTTGCGCAACAGCATCGACCTCGCCCGCCACGCCGAGCGGCTCGGGTATCTCCGCTACTGGGTGGCCGAGCACCACTTCGCGGCCGGTGTCGCGAGCTCGGCCCCGGCGGTGCTCATCGGCCTCATCGCGGCCGCGACGAACCACATCAGGGTGGGTTCGGGCGCGGTGCAGCTCGGCCACCAGACGCCCATCGCGGTGGTCGAGCAGTTCGGCCTCATCGACGCGCTCCATCCCGGCCGGATCGACCTCGGGCTCGGCCGTTCCGGGCAGCGCAGGGCCGAGGTCGTGGCCGCCCAGGCCCGTCAGGCACCCGCCCCGGCCGCGGCGCCGCGTGAGTCGCGGGTGGTGGACGGGCTGCTGATCCCGCCCGCGTTCTCCTTCGCCGAGCTGGCCCGCCTGCCGCAGCTCGCCGTCCAGGCCGCGCTGCTGCAACAGCCGGGCGCGCGGACCCCCGACTTCGCCGAGCAGGTCGAAGAGATCGTCGCCTTCCTCGAGGGCACCTACCGGTCGCCCGACGGGATCGCGGTGCACGCCGTGCCGGGCGAGGGCGCCGAAGTGGAGCTGTGGATCCTCGGCAGCAGCGGCGGGCAGAGCGCGAAGGTGGCGGGGGAGCGCGGGCTTCCGTTCGCCGCCAACTATCACGTCAGCCCGGCGTCGGTGCTGGAGGCCGTGGAGGCCTACCGGGAGGCGTTCACGCCGTCCAAGGTGCTGTCCGAGCCGTACGTCGTCGTCTCCGCGGACGTGGTCGTGGCCGAGGACGACGCGACGGCCAGGGAACTGGCCAAGCCGTACGGCCTGTGGGTGCGCGCCATCCGCACAGGCCAGGGGGCGATCCCCTACCCGACGCCCGAGGAGGCGGACGCGCACGTCTGGAGCGAGGCCGACCGGGAGCTCGTGGCCGACCGGGTGGACACCCAGTTCGCGGGCTCGCCGGAGACGGTCGTCGAACGGCTGCGCGTGCTCCAGCGGGTCACGGGCGCGGACGAGCTGCTGGTCACCACGATCACGCACGAACACGCCGACCGGGTGCGCTCCTACGAGCTGCTCGCGGAGGCATGGCAGACCGGCACGGCAGGAGGAGCACTGTGAAGGCCATCAGGGGCGCGCTGCCCTTCATCCTCGCCGCGGCCCTGGCCGCGTGCGGTTCCCAGACGCCGTCCGAGCAGACCGGCGGCGGCACCTCTCTCACGTGGGCCGTCGAGACCGAGCCCATCACGTTCAACCCCCACCTGTGGGCGCAGAACAAGGCCAGGCTGCTGGTGTTCAACCAGTTCGACGCGCTCCTCGCGCGCGGCGAGGACGGGTCGTTCGTCCCCTGGCTCGCCACGTCGTGGAGGGTCTCGGACGACGGCCGCACCTACACGCTGGAGCTGCGCGACGACGTCACCTTCCAGGACGGCACGAAGTTCGACGCGGCGGCGGTGAAGGCCAACCTCGACAAGCTGCGCGAGCCCGGCTACAACCCGGCGGTCGCCGCCATCCAGCTGCACGCCTTCGACAAGGCCGAGGTGGTCTCGCCCACCACCCTGAAGATCACGCTGAAGGAGCGGGACGGGCTGTTCCTGGACTTCCTCGCCTCGCCGTACGCGGGGCAGGTGTCCCCGAAGTCCCTCAAGGAGGCCAAGGACCTGAAGGCCGGCGGGCCGGACGTGGTCGGGACCGGCCCGTTCGTCCTCGACCGCTATGTGCGGGGCCAGGAGGTCCACTACACGCGCAACCCCCGCTACAACTGGCCGCCGCAGGGCAGCGCCCACCAGGGACCGGCGTACCTGCCGGAGGTCACCTACCGCTTCCTGCCACAGGCGGCCGTCCGCATCGGCGCGCTCACCTCCGGGCAGGTTCAGGTCATCGAGGGCGTCCCGGCCACCGACATCCAGACGGTCAAGAGCGATCCCTCGCTGTCCTTCCAGTCGGCGCTCAACTCCGGCACGGCGTTCTCCTACTACTTCAACACCTCCCACCCGCCCTTCGACGACAAGCGCGTGCGGCAGGCGTTCCGGGAGGCCGTCGACCTCGACACCGTGCTGGCGTCCGTCTACCAGGGCACCGCCAAGCGGGCCTGGAGCGTCGTCGCCGACACCAGCCCGTTCTACGACCCGTCGCTGGAGAAGACGTACGGCGGGGACGCCGCCAAGGCGAACGCGCTGCTCGACGCGGCGGGCTGGACCCAGCGCGACGCCGAGGGCTACCGGACCAAGGACGGCAAGCGGCTGACGGTCCGCTCGGTGGCCGCGGCGCCGTACGTCCGCGACCGCAGGGACATCCTGGCCCAGGCCATCCAGGCGC
Organism: Microbispora sp. CL1-1; assembly: GCF_012034195.1. Lineage (NCBI taxonomy): Bacteria > Bacillati > Actinomycetota > Actinomycetes > Streptosporangiales > Streptosporangiaceae > Microbispora > Microbispora sp. CL1-1. Next base: position 121,567 of record NZ_JAATEK010000022.1, on the reverse strand, counting down.
AGGTCAAGCAGACGGCGGGCATCGACTTCCAGGTGAAGATCGTGGACCAGGGCACGGCGCAGAAGGCGTACGACGACGACGCGTACGAGATCTTCGAGAACTCGCGCGGCGACTCCGACGCCGGGGCCGCGCTCAACCTCATCCTGCCGAGGGGCGGGGCCATCAACCGCACCCACTACGAGGACGCCACCCTCGACAAGTGGCTCGCCGGCGCGTCGGCGAGCTCCGACCCCGCCGAGCGGAAGGCCCTGTACGCGAAGGTCCAGCGCAAGGTGGTGGCCGACGAGGCGGTCGTCTTCCCCATCTACGTCCCCTCCGACCAGATCGCGGCGAGCAAGAACGTGCAGGGCCTCGGCTTCGACCCCGTCTCGGGCACGCCGCGCGGCGTCTACGACGTGCGGATCGCCGCATGACTGCGACGCTGCCGGCCCGGCGGCCCCCGGCGCGGCCGCGGCTTCCGGACCTGCGGGTGCCCGCCTGGCTGGGCACGCCGGTGCGCAGGCTCGTCTCGGCCGTGGCCGTGCTGTGGGCGGCGGCCACGACCGCGTACGTCGCCCTGCTGCTGGCGCCCGGCGACACCGTCGACATCCTCGTTGGCGACGGCGCCGACACGCCGGAGATCCGGGCGCAGATCATCGCCGAGTGGGGGCTGGACCGGCCCGAGGCAGTGCGCTACCTGAGCTATCTCGGCCGGCTGCTGCACGGCGACCTCGGCCGCTCCTACCAGTTGCAGCGCGACGTCAGCGAAATCCTGGCCGGGCAGGTGGGCCCGACCGTGCGGCTGACCCTGGCGGCCGCCGTGGTCGGCGTCGTGCTGGCGCTCGTCGTGGCGGTCGCGACGGCGGGCAGGTCGGTCTGGCCGCGCCGGATCGTCTCCGCCGCCGAGCTGGTGGCGGTGTCGGTGCCGCAGTTCGTGATCGGTATCGTGCTGCTTTTCGTGTTCTCGTTCTCGCTCGGCTGGTTTCCCGTCTCGGGCGCGGCCGACCCGCAGGCGCTCGTCCTGCCCGCGCTGGCGCTCGGCCTGCCCGTCGCCGGCGTGCTCGGGCAGGTGCTCAGGGAGGGCCTGGAACGCGCTCTGGAGCAGCCGTTCGCGGTGACGGCGCGCTCGCGCGGCCTCAGCGAGCGTGCCGTGGTGGCCCGGCACGCGCTGCGGCACGCGTTGCTGCCCGCCGTCACCCTCACCGGCTGGTTCACCGGTGTCCTGCTCGGCGGGGCCGTCATCACCGAGGCGCTCTTCGGCCGCCCGGGGCTCGGCCGGGTGACCATGCAGGCCGTCACCGGCAAGGACATGCCGGTCGTGATGGCCGTCGTCATCCTGTCGGCGGCGGTCTACGTGACGATCAGCGCCCTGCTCGACCTCGCCTACCGGCTCATCGACCCCCGGCTCAGGAGCGCGTGATGGCCGTCGCCGCCCCCGTCGTCCGATCCGCCGCCCGGCCCGGCGCCCGCGTGCGTCCCGGCCTCGTCGTCGCGTTGCTCGTCCTGGCCGCCCTGGTCGTGGCCGTGGCGGCCCCGGGCCTGGTCACCCGGGTCGACCCGCTGGCGGCCGACCCGCTGCGGGCGCTGGCCCCGCCCGGCGCGGGCCATCCGCTCGGCACCGACCACCTCGGGCGGGACGTGTTCGCCCGCGTCGTCTACGGCGCCCGCCACTCGCTCGGCATCGGGGCCCTCGCGACCGCGCTCGCGGTGGGCGCGGGCTCGCTGCTCGGCCTGGCCGCCGGGCTGGCGGCCCGCCTCGCCGGCGAGGCGCTGGCCCGCCTGTTCGACGTGCTGTCGACCTTCCCCGAGCTGCTGCTCGCGCTCCTCGTGATCGCCATCACGGGCCCCGGCACCTGGAACGTCGTCGCCGCCATCGGGATCGCCCAGATCCCCACGTACGCGCGTGTCGTGCGGGCGCAGACGTTCGTCGTGCGCCGCTCCGGCTACGTCGAGCAGGCGGTGACGTTCGGCCACTCGCGGCTCCGCGTGATCGTGCGGCACGTGCTGCCCAACGTCGTCGGGCCCGTCCCCGTGCTGGCCACGATCGGGCTCGGTCAGGCCGTCATCGCCACATCCGGCCTCAGCTTCCTCGGCATGGGACCCCAGCCGCCCGCCCCGGAGTGGGGCACCATGCTGGCCGAGTCGCGGGACTACCTGCGGGTCGCCTCGTGGGTGGCCTTCTCCCCGGGGGTGGCCCTCACCCTGTCGGTCGTGTGCCTGACCGTGGCCGGGCGGCATCTTCAGCGGCGTTTCGAGGGAAGGACACCATGACAGAGCTCGCGGTCACCCGCGCCCATCCCGCCGCCGGCGCCGCGCCGCTGGTCGCGGTGGAGGACCTGCGGGTCTCGTTCCCCGCCTCCGGCGTCGAGGCCGTACGCGGGGTGTCGCTGTCGATCGCGCCGGGGGAGTGCGTCGCCCTGGTCGGCGAGTCGGGGTCGGGCAAGAGCGTGACCGCCCGCTCGCTCATCGGCCTGGCGGGCCCGGGCGCGACGGTGCGGGCGTCGGCGTTCCGCGTCGGCGGCGGGGACGCCCTGACCTTCGGCCCGCGCGAGTGGCGCCGCCTGCGCGGCAGGTTCGCCGGGCTGGTCCTGCAGGACGCCCTCGTCTCGCTCGACCCGCTGCGCACCGTGGGGGCCGAGATCACCGAGGTGCTGGCCGAGCACGACGTGGTGCCCCGCCGGGCCCGGCCGGAGCGCGTACGGGAGCTGCTGGCGGCCGTGGGCATACCGGACCCGGAGACCCGCGTGGGGCAGCACCCCCACCAGCTGTCCGGCGGGCTGCGGCAACGGGCGCTGATCGCCTCCGCCATCGCCGCCGAGCCCGAGCTGATCATCGCGGACGAGCCCACGACCGCCCTCGACGTGACCGTGCAGGCCCAGATCCTGCGGCTGCTCGCGGATCGGAAGGCGGCCGGGACGGCGCTGCTGATGATCAGCCACGACCTCGCCGTGGTGGCCACCATGGCCGACCGCGTCCTGGTCATGAAGGACGGCCTGGTGGTCGAGGACGGCCCGGCGCGGGAGGTGCTGACGACTCCGCGGCACGACTACACGCGGGCACTGCTCGCCGCCGTGCCCTCCGCGTCTACCGCGCCGCGCCGGCCGTCCCGCTCCCCGGCCTCCACCCCGTCCCTCACCCCGGCCCCGCGCGATCCCGTGCTCGCCGCCACGGGGCTGTCGGTCGCGTACGGCTCGCGCAAGGCCGTGGACGGCGTCTCCTTCCGCCTGCACGCGGGGGAGACGCTCGGCGTCGTCGGCGAGTCGGGGTCGGGCAAGACGACCCTCGCACGGCTGGCCCTCGGCCTGCTCGCGCCCGACGCGGGCGAGGTGAGCCTGCGGGGAGGCCCGTGGAGCGCCCTGCCCGAGCGGCGGCGGCGCCCTCTCCGTCCCGCGATCCAGGTGATCGCGCAGAACCCGCTCGACTCCTTCGACCCGCGCCACACGGTGGGCCGCCTGGTCACCGACCCGCTGTCGGCGCTGCCGCGCGGCCGGCGCAGGGAACGCGCGGTCGAGCTGCTGGGCCGGGTGGGGCTGCCGCCCGAACTGCTCGGCCGGCGTCCGCGCGAGCTGTCCGGCGGCCAGCGGCAGCGGGTGGCCATCGCCCGCGCGCTCGCGTCCCGGCCCGAGGTGCTGATCTGCGACGAGCCCGTCTCCGCGCTCGACGTGTCCGTGCAGGCCCAGGTGCTCGACCTGCTGGCCGAGATCCAGGCCGAGGACGGGACGGCGCTGCTGTTCATCTCCCACGACCTGGGCGTCGTCCGCCACCTGAGCGACCGGGTCCTGGTGATGAAGGACGGCCGTGTCGTGGAGGAGGGCGACGCCGGCGAGGTCTTCCGTCATCCCCGGCATCCGTACACCCGGGAGCTGCTGGCGGCCGTGCCCCGGCTCCCCGGATGAAGCTGTGCGGGGCGAGCCCGGCCGCCTCGCCCCGCACACGACTTCAGGCCGCGTAGCGGCTGGCGGGGCGGTCCAGGCCGAGCCGCCCGCGCAGGTCCGCCGTGTCGTACGCCGACCGGAACGCGCCCGCGTTCTGCAGGGCGGGCACCAGGCCACGGGTGATCGCCGTCAGGTCGTGCGGCAGCACGCCCGGCCTGAGCCGGAAGCCCTCCAGCCCCGCCTCCCGCCACTCCAGCAGCAGCCCGGCGAGCTCCTCGGGGGTGCCGGTGAAGACGTGGGCGTCCGACTCGAACGCCGCGCCGTCGAGGTCGTCCAGCCGGGCCTTGCGCCCGGCCGCGTCGTGGGCGTCGAGGAACACCACGAGATCCGCGAAGATCCGCAACGGCGGCTCGGTGCGTCCCACCGCCGCCTCCGCGGCCCGTACGCTTCCGACGATCGCCGCCGCGTCCTCCCGGTCGCGCGGCGTGACGTACACGACGTCGGAGGACCGGGCCGCGAACTCGTACGGCAGCCTGTCGTGGGCCAGGGAGGTGACCAGCGGCTGGCCCTGCGGGGAGCGCGGCGTGATCGAGGGGCCCTTCACGCTGAAGAACTCGCCGCGGAAGTCGATGTAGTGGAGCTTGTCGCGGTCGATGAAGCGGCCGGTCGCGACGTCGCGGATCTCGGCGTCGTCCTCCTAGCTGTCCCACAGGCGGCGGACCACCTCGACCGCGTCGGCGGCCTCGGCGAACAGGGCCCGCACGTGCTCGGCGAAGGCGGGATCCCGGTCGAGGGAGTAGTCCTGCGGCGGGAACGGAGGGCGGCGGCCGAAGTGCGCGACGTAGTCGGGACGGCCGGAGATCTGGGGCCGCCAGCCGGCCCTGCCGCGGCTGATGTGGTCGAGCGAGGCGATGCCGATCGCGACGTGGAACGGCTCGGTGTGCGTCGTGCTCGTGGTCGGCACGAGGCCGATCCGCGAGGACAGCGGGGCCACCCGCGAGGCGATCAGCACCGCGTCGAGCCGCCCGCGCACCTGGTCGAGGCGGCCGTCCGGCTCGTTGAGCCGGGAGGACTGCAGGCCGAGCGCGTCTTCGAACGTGACGAAGTCGAGCAGGCCGCGCTCCGCCTCGGCGACGAGCTCGGCCCAGTATCCGGGGGTGAACAGCCGGTCGGGCCGCGCGCCCTCGGCCCGCCACGCGGCCGGGTGCCAGCCCGCCCCGTCCAGCGCGACGGCGAGATGCAGGGTCATGAGGTCTCCTCGATGCGGTTCGGAGTGCGGGGGGCGAGGCCGAGGTGGTCGCGGAGGGTGGGCCCGGTGTAGTCGGCCCGGAACACGCCCTTCTCCTGCAACAGGGGGACGACCTTGTCGACCAGGTCGTCCAGCCCGCCCGGGGTCAGGTGGGGGACGAAGATGAAGCCGTCGGCCGCGTCGGACTGCACGAAGTGGTCGATCTCGTCGGCGACCGTCCGCGGCGTGCCGATGAAGGTCTGCGGCGTGGAGACCTCGATGGCGAGCTCGCGGATCGACAGGTTCTTCTCCTCGGCGAGGGCGCGCCACTTGGCCACCAGCTCGCCGCGGTCGCGGCGGAACGCCGCGTGGCCCTTGGTCACGCCCTCGTCCAGGTTCGGCTCGACGTCGGGCAGCGGGCCGTCGGGGTCGTATCCCGACAGGTCGCGGCCCCACACGGCCTCCAGGAAGTAGAGCGCCGTCTGCGGGCTCACCTGCGCGCGGCGGATCTCGACGGCACGCTCGGCGGCCTCGGCCTCGGTGTCGCCCAGCACGTACGTCACCGCGGGCAGGATCTTGAGGTCCTCGGGCCGTCTGCCGTACGCCGCGAGCCTGCGCTTGACGTCACGGTAGAAGGCGCGGCCCTCCTCAAGCTTGCTGTGCCTGCTGAAGATCACGTCGGCCGACGACGCGGCGAACTCGCGGCCCTCGTCGGAGTCGCCGGCCTGGATGATCACCGGGTGGCCCTGCGGGCCGCGCGGCACGTTGAACAGCCCCGAGATGTCGAAGTGCCGGCCCTGGTGGCGGAACGGCGTGACGCCGCCGGGCCGCAGGAACCGCCCCGACCGCGCGTCGGCGGCCACCGCGTCCGCCGCCCACGAGTCCCACAGCTCCCTGGCGGTCTGCAGGAACTCCTTCGCCCGGGTGTACCGGTCGGCCTCGGCGAGGAAGCCGCCCCGGCGGAAGTTCTCCCCGGTGAAGGCGTCGAAGCTGGTCACCACGTTCCACGCGGCCCGGCCGCCGCTCAGGTGGTCGAGCGTGGCGAGCCGCCGCGCCACCTCGTACGGCTCGTTGAAGGTGGAGTTGACGGTCGCGGCGAGCCCCAGGTGGGTGGTGACGGCGGCCAGGGCGGAAAGGACGGTGAGCGACTCCGGGCGTCCCACGACGTCCAGGTCGTGGATGCGTCCCTTCGCCTCGCGCAGCCGCAGCCCTTCGGCCAGGAAGAAGAAGTCGAACTTCCCGCGTTCGGCCGTCTGGGCCAGGTGACGGAACGAGTCGAAGTCGATCTGGCTGCCCGACGCGGGATCGGACCAGACCGTGGTGTTGTTCACGCCGGGGAAGTGCGCGGCGAGATGGATCTGCTTGGTCACGAGGACTCCTGGTGTCGTGAAACGGTCGCCCGATCTGCCGGTCTCACGCGACCGGCATGTCGGCGGGCACGCGTACGGTGGCGAACGTCGTCCGCCGGCGCAGGCGGAAGCCGAGCGCCTCGTAGACCCGGATGGCGGAGACGTTGCTCGCGGCGGCGTGCAGGAACGGCGTCTCGCCGCGGGCGCGGATGCCGGCGGCGACGGCCAGGACCAGCCGCGACGCCAGGCCCTGGCGGCGGAAGGCCGGATCGGTGCAGACCGCGCTGATCTCCGTCCAGCCGGGCGGGTGCAGCCGCTCCCCGGCCATCGCGACCAGCGCGCCGCCGCGGCGGATGCCCAGGTAGGTGCCCATCTCGATGGTGCGCGGCCGGAACGGGCCCGGCTGCGTGCGCGCGACGAGATCCAGCATCTCGGGCACGTCCGCCGCCCGCAGGCGGACCGCCTCGTCGTCGGGGGCGGGGACCACGTCGTCGCCGACGAGTTGCACGCCCTCGCCGTGCGCGACCACCTCCCACCCGTCCGGCAACCCGTCCGGCGCCGCGATGGCGTCGCCGGTGACCGCGACCGTCGCACCCGGCCCCGCGAGCTTGGCCAGGTCGTTCCAGTCCGCGGGGCCGGGCTCGTCGGGCAGCGCGAAGAACGGGGACACATCGTCCGGGTAGCGCAGCGCGCCGCCGCACCGTTCGGCGAAGCGCGCGTGCGGGCCGGTCAGCGACGCCCACGCGGGGTTGTCCAGGAGGTGCCGGTCGCTCACTTCGGCTCCCCTCGGGGCGCCTCGCCGCGGCCGGCGCTCACGCGTCCACCTCGATCACGATCTTGCCGCGGGCGTGGCCGTCCTCCACCGCGCGCAGGGCCTCGGGAGCCTGCGCGAGGGGGAAGGTCCGCGTGACGTACGGCCGGAGGGCGCCGCTCGCGGCGAGGTCGGCCACCGCTTCGAGCGTCGCCCTGTCACGCGCTCGCAGGACGAGGGAACCGCCGAGCCGCGTGACCGTCTCCCCGTCGGCCGCGCTGATCAGCTTCGACCGGTCCTTCAGCACCTCGGCCGCCTCCTCCAGCGCGGCGCCGCCGACCAGGTCGTAAACCGCGTCGACGCCGTCCGGCGCGGCCGCGCGGATCCGGTCGGCCACGCCGGGCCCCGGCTCGACGTGGACGACGCCGAGCGACTCCACGAAGTCCTTCTTGCCGGGGCCGGCCGTGCCGATCACGGTGACGCCGGTGTGCCTGGCGATCTGCGCCGCCGCCACTCCGACCCCGCCGCCGACGCCGGTGATCAGCAGGGTGGCGCCGGCCGGCAGTCCGAGCTGGCGCACGCCGTCGTAGGCGGTGGCGGCCGCCACGGGCAGGGTCGCCGCGTCGGCGAACGACAGGCCGTCGGGCTTGCGCGCGGTCAGCTCGCGGGGGAGCAGCGCGTACCTGGCGAATCCGCCGGCGACCGTGTTGCCGAACACCGCGTCACCGGCCGCGAACTCGGTGACGCCGTCCCCCGTCTGCTCGACCACTCCGGACACCTCGCGGCCGAACACGGCCGGGAACTCGACCGGGACGATCTGCGCGAGGTGACCCTCGCGCTGTTTCCAGTCCACGGGGTTGACTCCGGCGGCGCGCACCGCCACGAGCACCTGCCCGGGACCGGGCACCGGCCGTTCGACGTCCGCGAACGCCTCGACCTCCGGGCCTCCGTATCGGGTGAACACATATGCCTTCGGCATCGGACCTCCTGTCGTTCGTCCGCCTGCCACGTATCCTAGATAAAAACCTACTAAACAAGTAGGTGTTGACGGTATTGCGTCTATGTGCTGAAGATGAAGACATGTCAGACGTCCGGGGCGCGGTGACCGCGCCCGCCGTGCTGGAGGAGACGGCGGCCGAGTCCGCCGGCTCCCTGACCGTCGTCAAGGCACGCCACCCAGGGCGCTGGATCGCCGGCGCGGTGGTCGCGGTGCTGCTGGCGATGGCGGTCAACGCACTGATCACCAACCCGGCCTGGGACTGGCCGGTCGTCGGCGCGTACCTGTTCCACCCCTCGGTGCTGCGCGCGGTGCTGTTCACGGTGGAGCTGACCGCGCTCGGCATCGTGCTCGGCTTCCTGCTGGGCACCGTGCTCGCGCTGATGCGGCTGTCGCGCGTCCCGCTGCTCGCGTCGGCGGCCTGGGGCTACGTGTGGCTGTTCCGGTCGGTGCCGCTCATCCTGCAACTGCTGTTCTGGTACAACCTCGCCGCGCTGTACAAGCAGATCTCGTTCGGGGTGCCGTTCGGGCCCGCGTTCTTCTCCGTCGACTCGATGGACCTGATCGGGCCGGTGACGGCCGCCGCGCTCGGCCTGGCGCTGCACCAGGCGGCGTACGCCGCGGAGATCGTGCGGGGCGGTTTCCTCTCGGTCGACCCTGGCCAGCTGGAGGCGGCCGCCGCGCTCGGCATCCCGAGGGCCAGGCAGATCTTCCGGATCCAGCTTCCGCAGGCCATGCGGTCGATCGTCCCGGCGGCCGGAAACGAGATCATCGGCCTGGTCAAGGGCACCTCGGTCGTCTACATCATGGCGCTGCCCGAGCTCTTCTACCAGGTCCAGGTGATCTACAACCGCAACGGCCGGGTGATCGCGATGCTGCTCGTGGCCGCGATCTGGTATCTCGTCCTCACCACGGTGCTGTCGGTCGTGCAGCACCACGTGGAACGCAGGTTCGGCCGTGGCCTCGCGCGGGCACTGCCGCCCACGCCGCTGGAGCGGGCGCGCCGGATCCTCGCCGTACGGCGGGCCGCCCGGCGGCAGGGCCCGGCCTGGGACGGAGGCGGGCGGCGATGAGCACCCCCATGGTCGACGTGCGCGGCGTGCACAAGAGCTACGGCCCGCTGGAGGTCCTGCGCGGGGTGGACCTGACGGTCCGGCCCGGCGAGGTGACGGTGATCATCGGTCCGTCCGGATCGGGCAAGTCGACGCTGCTGCGCAGCATCAACCACCTGGAGAAGATCGATCGCGGCTACGTCGCCATCGACGGCGAGCTCGTCGGCTACCGGCGGTCCGGAGACCGGCTGTACGAGCTGCGGGAACGCGACATCCTGCGCAGGCGCACCCAGATCGGCTTCGTCTTCCAGAACTTCCACCTGTTCCCCCATCTCACCGTCAGGGAGAACGTGACCGAGGCCCCCATCTCGGCCCAGGGCCGCCCTCGCGAGGAGGCCGAGGCGCTGGCGGCCGAGCTGCTGGAGCAGGTGGGCCTGTCGGACAAGGCCGACGCATATCCGCGGCAGCTGTCCGGGGGACAGCAGCAACGGGTCGCGATCGCCCGGGCCCTGGCGCTGCGGCCCAAGGTCGTGCTGTTCGACGAGCCCACCTCGGCACTCGACCCCGAGCTGGTGGGCGAGGTGCTGGAAGTGATGAAGGCGCTCGCCCGCAGCGGCACCACCATGATCGTCGTCACCCACGAGATCGGTTTCGCCCGCGAGGTCGCCGACACCGTGGTCTTCATGGACGCCGGTCAGATCATCGAGCACGGCCCGCCCGGGCAGGTGCTCGACCGGCCGGCGCACGACCGCACACGCGCCTTCCTCAGCAAGGTGCTCTGACCCCCCAAGGAATCGCATGCCATCCCTATCCCGGTTGTCCGTGCTGGGCGCGTCCGCGCTGCTGCTGCTGCTCGCCGCCTGCGGCACGGTTCCCGACGACGGCACCGTCGCTGTGGAGGCCGAGGCCGTCCCGCCCGGCGTCTTGAAGATCAACACGAGTCCGGAGCAGAACCGGATCCGGGCCGCGAAGGTGGAGGCGATCGCCGCCGAGGTGCCCGCCGCGATCCGGGACAAGGGGGAGTTCCTGATCGGCACCTCCACGTTCGAGCCGCCGCTGTCGTTCGTCGCCGACGACAACGTCACCCCGATCGGGGTGGAGGAGGACATCGCCTCCCTCGTCGCCGACGTGCTCGGCCTCAAGCTGCGCATCGAGGCCACGTCGTGGGAGAACCTGTTCCTCGCGGTGCGGTCCGGCAAGTACGCCGCCGGCTTCTCCAACATCACCGTCACCGAGGAACGCAAGGACATCTACGACTTCGCCACCTACCGGCTGGACCAGCTCGCCTGGGAGGTGCCGAAGGACAGCACGATCACCTCGATCGCCAAGCCCGCCGACGTCGCCGGGCTCAGCGTGGCCGTGGGCTCCGGCACCAACCAGGAGAAGATCCTGTTGGGCTGGGACAAGCAGAACCAGGCCGCCGGGCTGAAGCCCGTCCGGATCCAGTACTACAAGCAGGCGGCCGACACCTACCTGGCGCTCAAGTCGGGCCGGATCCAGGCGTACTTCGGGCCCAACCCGACCTCCGCGTATCACGCCGCGGTGAGCGGAGACACGAAGATCGTCGGCACCTTCTCCGGCGCCGGTCCCACGCTCCAGGGCCTCATCGCCGCGATGACGCAGAAGGGCAACGGCCTTGCCAAGCCGATCGCCGACGCCCTCAACGCGCTCATCAAGGACGGCACCTACGGCAAGGTGCTCGCCCGCTGGGGCCTGTCCAACGAGGCCGTCCCCGAATCCCTGATCAACCCGCCCGGCCTGCCCCGCGAGCAGTAGGCCGTCAGTAGGCCGTCTCCGCGAAGAGGCACCCGCCAGTTCGGCGGCGGGTCGGCCCGGTAAAGCAGGCGCCCACCCCTGGGGGCGGGGGTGGGCGCCGGAGCCGACGGGCCGCGGGTCTACTTGAGGATCGGGAAGCGGCGGACGAGCGGGATGGCGGCCCACCGGGTGCCGAGCCCGAGGGTGGTGCCGGCGCCCGCGAGGGCGAGGCCCGCCAGGACGATGGCGTAGACGATGTGCTCGTCCATGAAGGGGTTGGTGGTCAGCGGCAGTTCGGCGGCCCACATCATCAGCAGGAGCAGCCCTCCCGCCCCGGCGGCGATGCGCATGCCGATGCCGAGGACGAGTGCGGTGCCGATGCCGGCGAGGCCGGTCATGAACAGCCAGTCGACCCAGGCCTGACCCGCGAGGGCGCCGAACAGGCCGCCGAACGTGTGCTCGGCGGTGCCCTTGAGGAAGCCGGTGGTCGGGCTGCCGCCGTTGATCCACGCCTTGGCGGCGGGGGTGGCGAAGCCCCAGCCGAACAGCTTGTCCAGGAAGGCCCACAGGAACACCCAGCCGATGGCGATGCGGGCGGCGGCCCACACGTACCGGACCGGACCGGTTCCCGTGGTGGCGGGCGTCTCGCCGGGCGTGCGGGGGGCGGGGACGGTGGGAGCGGCGGCGTGGAGGTGGTGATTCCTCTGCTCGCGCCTTTCGACGGTGGCCATGACCGGCCCCTTTCGACGTCTTATCTCTTTTCTCGACATCTCAAGGAAACCGCGATCACCAGCCGCGCCACAGGTGCCGTACGGCACGCTCAGACCGGCGTGAAGTCCCCTGATCGTGGGACCTTCGGTCCGAGCCGGTCAGACGGGAGGATCGGCTCGGCCGGGGGGTGGCCCGATCAGCTCCGGGGCGAGTCGCCGATGCCGATGACGGCCCGGCTGCTGCGGAGGAACGAGGCGGCGACGGTGGCCGGCTGGTCGAGATATCCGGCGACCATGGCGCCGTCGCGGATCAGCATCAGGTCGTCGGCGACCTCGGCGGCGTTCGTGACCCCGAGCGGGGCGACGAGCTGCTCGAACGCCGTCCTGTTCCAGCGGCGATGCGCCTCGACGGCCTTGCGGATCGGGCTGTCCGCGTCGGGGTATTCGGCGGCGGCGTTGATGAAGGGACAGCCGCGGAAGCCGGGCGTGCAGGCGATCGTCCCGATCGCCTCCGCGATCGCCCGCAGGGTGGCGTCGACATCGCCGTCGCCCTGCTTGACGGCCGCGCAGATGCCGTCCCGCTCCAGGGCGGCGCGGCGTTCGAGGTAGGCGACGACGAGGTCGTCCTTGCTCTTGAAGTGCCGGTAGAACGTGACCTTCGTCGTGCCGGCGAGGTCGATGACCTTGTCGACGCTCACCGCGCGGAGCCCATGCGCGTAGAACAGCTCGGTCGCCGCGTCGACGAGGCGCTCACGCATGGGGCTGCTGCTCATGCTCGAGATCATACGCATTCCTCCCTTGCGCCGGACTCGCCGGCGGGCTACCGTCTGCCAAGTAGAGTTACTAGTCATTCTACCTAGCTTGCCTGCCGAAAAGGGGAGACCATGACCACCGTCGCCGACAGAAGCGCCGGCCGCACCGCCATGGCGTTGCGGAACCTCTACGTCGTGCGCTTCGCGTTCGCCCTCGTCTGGGCGATCCTGCTGTTCCTGACGCAACCGGCCACCAGCCCGCTGGGCACGGCCCTGCTCGTGATCTATCCGCTGTTCGACGTCGCCGCGGCGCTCGTCGATCTGCGCTCCACGACCGCGCGCCCCACCGCGGCCCTGTACGTCAACCTGGTCCTCAGCCTGCTGACCGCCGTCGGCCTGGCCGTCACGGCGTCCTCGGGCGTGCCCGCGGCGCTGCGGGTCTGGGGCGCGTGGGCGATCACCGCCGGAATCGTGCAGCTCATCGTGGGCGTCAGCCGGCGCAGCCTCGGCGGCCAGTGGGCGATGATCCTCTGCGGAGGGATCTCCGCGGTCGCCGGCACCGCGTTCATCGTCCAGGCCGGCACCCCGGCCGCGTCGCTGACCAACCTCGCCGGCTATGCGCTCTTCGGCGGCATCTTCTTCCTCGTCTCCGCCCTGCGTCTGAACCGCACCGTCAAGAGCGCGTGAACCCCGCCCCGGAGCCTTCCGGCCGCCGACCACGCCGTCCCCTGAGCAGAGGCACCGCGCTGCTCGGGGGACGGCGCGCTGTTCGCACGCGGGCCCCGAACCGCCGAACCTCGCCTCGCTCCTGGAAGACGCCGGCCTTCGGCCCTCCGAGACCGAGACGGGCATGTGGAAGGACCTGCACGCGGCGCCGTCCGTGCCCCGGGCCGGGGAACTCGACATCCGCCGCGTCACCACTCCCGGGCAACTGGCCGACTACGCGAGCGTCCTGGCGGCGAACTGGAACCCGCCCGCCGTCACGGTGCGCCGGTTCTTCGGGGATGCCGCCACACGGGCGCTCGCCCCCGGCTGCCCGGCCCGCTATCTGGTGGGCTACGTGGGAGGCCGCCCCGTCTGCTCCGCCGAGGTCTTCCGCCACGCGGGAGTCGCCGGAATCTACAACATCGCCACCGTGGCGCCGGACCGCCGGCGCGGACACGGCGGTGCCGTCACCTCGGCGGCCCTGCGCGTCGCGTACGACGAGGGGCACCGCACCGTGGTCCTCCAGGCGTCGTCGGCCGGGGAACCCGTCTATCGCCGTCTTGGTTTCATCCCCTGCGGCGGCTTCAGCGAGTACGCCGTCAGTTGACGCCCCGGAAAGGCACTACCGGTCGTGATTCGCGGCTTTCTGCCCGGGTTCGGGGAAGTCCGCGGGGGTGGCGCGCAGGTGGCCGGTCAGCCATCGTCCCGTGACGGCGATGGCCGCGAGCGCGGCGGCGGCCAGGGCGAGGTCGGGCCAGGCGGGGTGACGCACCGCCTCGACGAGCGTCAGCGAGGCGGCCAGGACGACCAGCACGAGGGCGAGCCCACGGTGGAAGCGCCCCGCCTCGGAGTGCGGCCAGGGCCGCGGCCCCCGGACGATCTCGTGTCCGTCGTGCGAGGGAGCGTGGCCGGGCTCGCGATGGCGTTCGGAACGCCCGGCGACGCGGCGGGCCAGGAGGTCCAGCCCGGCGGCGGTGACGAGCAGCCCGGCCGCGTAGCCGTACGCGAGGACGGACTCCGTGACGAAGGGACCGATCATGCGCTGTCCACCGGCTCCCGGACGTCCGACAGCCGGGGCGCGGGGGTGAGCCCGGTGGCCGGGTCGGCCGCGGCCTGGCGGCCCCTGTGGCGTACGCCGAGCCAGGCGATCCAGCAGAAGGGCAGCACGCCGCCGACGATGAACAGCGCGTCGCCGGGCAGCCGCAGCCACTCCAGAAGCGTGGTGGTGCTGCCGGTGAGGTAGCCGAGCGAGCGCGCCTCGAAGTAGCCGGAGGCCACCGACTCGTGCAGTTGCAGGAACCCGAGCGGCAGCAGGGTGGCGAAGCACATCCAGGCCAGGCCGATGTTGAGGGACAAGAAGGAGACCCTGGCCCACTTCTCCGGCCACCGGCCGGCGGGGATCAGGTAGCGCAGCACGAACAGTCCCAGGGCGACGGCGAGCATGCCGTAGACGCCCATCATCGAGCCGTGCGCGTGGTTGGCCGTCAGGCCGGTGCCGATCTCGTAGTAGGACACGATCGGGAGGTTGATCAGGAAGCCGAAGACGCCCGCGCCGAGGAAGTTCCAGAAGCCGACGGCGACCAGGAACATCACGGCCCAGCGATGCGGGAACGGCGTGCGCGACTCCATGTGCTGACGCGCTCCGAGCTGCACGAACGACCACGCCTCCACGGTCAGGAAGGTCAGGGGGACGACCTCCATCGCGGAGAAGAACGCGCCCAGCGCGAGATGCTCCACGGGCTCGCCGCTGAAGTACAGGTGGTGCATGGTGCCGATCACGCCGCCCGCCGAATAGAGGATGACGTCCAGATAGATCACCACGAGGGCGACCCGCTCCCGCACCACGCCGAGCTGGACGAACATGTAGGCGACCATGACGGTGGTGAACAGTTCGAGGAAGTCCTCCACCCACAGGTGCACCACCCAGAACCGCCAGAAGTCGGTGACGGTGAAGGTGTCGCCCGGTCGGGCCAGCAGCCCGACCGCGTAGACGCCGGGGATCGCCAGGCCGGCCAGGAAGAACAACCAGGGCAGGTTGCCGCGGCTGTCCCTCGCCAGGGTCCCGCGCAGCACCCGCCACATCATCACCGCCCACAGCGCCATGCCGGCGGCCAGCAGGATCTGCCAGACGCGGGGGAGATCGAGCCATTCGAACTGCTGGCTGCCCCAGAAGCTGCCCGGCGGGACGAGTCCGTGGATGCTCAGCCCCTCCGCGACGAGGGAGCCGGACGCCACGACCACCAGGGCGATCAGGAGCGTCCAGGCGAGCCGCCCCTGCCCGCGTGGCTCGCCCCCGGCCATGAGCGGAGCCAGGAAGATGCCGGCCGCGAGGAAGGCGGCCACCACCCAGAACAGCGACAGTTGCAGGTGCCAGGTGCGGGCCAGGTTGAACGGCAGCAACCCGGCCAGGTCGAAGCCGAAGAAGCTCGTGAGGTCGGCCCGGTAGTGCTCCGTCGCACCGCCGAGCAGCACCTGGGCGAGGAAGAGCAGCGCGACGACGAGGAAGAAGAACGCGGTGACCCGCTGCGCGGGCGTGAGCGCCACCTGGTCGGGGGAGCGGAAGTCGACGGCCTCCGCCTGACGGCCGCGCCAGCCCAGATGGGCGCCCCACCGGCCGACGGCCCCGAACAGCGCCCCGATGCCGGCCAGCAGGGCGATCAGCGACACCACGCTCCACAGCACGGCGTCGGCGGTGGGCGCGTTGCCCACCAGCGGCTCGCCGGGCCAGTTGTTGGTGTAGGAGTAGCCCGCGCCGGGGCGTTCTGCCGCGGCGATCCAGGCCGTCCAGGACAGGAACGCGGTGAGCTGGTGGATCTGCCGCGGGTCGGTGATCGCGTACGGACGCAGTCCCTTGCCGGTGTGGGGGTCGGCGAAGTAGCCGCGATAGTGGCCGACGAGGGCGGTGAAGGCGTCCGCCTGCGCCGGCGTGTAGGTCAGCACCCCTGAGCGGGGGTCGTAACGGTTGGCGCGGAACTCCTGCCTGACCTGCTCACGGGCACGGTCGCCGCCGCCGTGGGCCCGCAGGGCGATGGTGGCGGCCCGGCGCAGGTAGTCGGCCGTGTAGTCCGGCCCGAGATAGCCCCCGTGCCCGAGCACCGACCCGTACTGCATGAGCCCGTTGGCGAGGAAGACCTGCTGCCCGTCGGCGACGTCGCGGCCAGTGAACACCTCCTGCCCGGACTCGCTCGCCACCAGCCGCGGCACGGGCGGCTTCGCGGCGTACGTACGGAGGGCGAGCACGCCCATGACGAAGAACCCGAACACCGACACCAGCGCCGCCGCCTGGATCCAGCGCCTGGAGACCAGAAGCCCTCTGCGCGTCCCCGCCCCTGGCACAATCGATCACCGATCTCGATCAGGAAGGGGGAGAGATCCCTACTCCTATCGGGCACGGGCCGCACCGGTCGAGAAGACACGCCCGCCGCGCCGGACTCCTGTGGTGCCCGCGGGAAACCGCGGGCACCACAGGAGGCGAGGGACCGATCGGGCTACCTGGAGTTGGGCCCGCCCGGTGTGGGCGCGTTGGACGTGACGAAGTCGTGGCAGAGGCTGTCGGCGTCGGTGCCGTCGGGCCAGCGGGCGTTGCTCCGGCCCGCGCCGGCGGCCGCGCCGGGCACAACGGCGATGCAGCCGCCCTGGCCCTGGTCGGCCTCCATGACGGCGAGTTCGGGGGTGGCGATGGTTCCGTTGCCGCTCGAACTGCTCTGCTGAGAGCCGTAGACGACGGCGTCGACGACCACGCCGCCTCGTTCGTCGAGGAGCGCGATGGAACCGGCGCTGGTGGACAGGGCGCTCCCGAACCACTGGTCAGGTGCCGGGGTTCCCTGGTAGCCCGCCGTCGTGACCAGGGGGTTGACCACGGCCGCGCCGATCGGGTGGGCCTTGAGCGGCTTGTCGAGCGTGAGACCGCCGCCCAGCGCCTGCACCGGCTCGCCGCTCGTGTGCGGGTGACGGGTCGGCGGCGAGAAGCTGATCCCGGTGCCGGGGTCGGACACGTCGACGCCCGACGCGTGGGCAAGCCGCAACGGCGCGGCCAGGTCGACGCCCGTGCCGTTCGCGCCGGTGGTGCCGACGTTCGCGACCGTGACGGTCTCCTTGCTCTCGCCGGTGTCCACCGTCAGGGTGTCGCCGACGGTCATGTTGGCGTCGGCCGCGACCTTGATGTTGGTCGCGCCCTCGGCGGCGTCGGCCGACAGGGTCGTCTGTGTGGCCGCCTTGCCGACCGCGGTGACCGTGGCAGGCTCGTAGTCGTCGCCCGAACCGATGCCGATCCTGTCCCCGACGGTGAAACCGGTCGCGTTCGTGACGGGCACGTTGGTCGAGTGGGCGGGGACCGTGATCCACGGCCCGGTGGAGACGGGAACGAACAGAGTCGTCGCCGGGCTGGCGGCCGTCCCGACCGACTGGATCGTGCGGGTCTCCCGCTCGCGCCCGGTGTCGATGTCGATCTGCTGGCCGGCCGCGAAGCCGGTCGTGCTCCTCAGGTTGATCGTGGTGTCCTTGTGGTCCGCGGGGGCCGCCAGCCCGGAGCCGGCGAGGCCGAGCAGGTAGTAGGCGCCGCTCGCGAGCCGCGTCCCGGCAGGGATCTTGGCCAGCGTGGTGCCGGGCGAGCCGCTCGGGGTGGTGGTCAGGGTCCAGCCGGAGATGTCGACGTCGTTCGCGGAGGGGTTGTAGAGCTCCACGAACTGGTCGGTCGCGTTGCTGCTCGTACGGAACCGGACCTCATTGATCTTGATGGGGAGGGCGTTGCGTACGGCTTGCGCGCTTTCCGTGGACTGGCGGCCCTTCACCGGGCCTGCGGGGTTCGTCCACTCGGCCCTGCCGGTCAGGTAGCCGGCGCCGGTCCTGTCCGCGGAGGTGACCGTGAAGGTCGCGCTCACGGTCTCACCCGGTGCGACCGACGGGAACGTCGCCGACTTGTCGCGGGTGTCCTTGACCGAGGCGGTCCATCCCCCGGGGGCGGACAGGCTCAGCTTGACGCCCACCGCGGCGGAGCCCGTGGTGTTCGTGAACGTCTCGGTGACGTCCTGCGCGGAGCGCGGGGTGAACGTGGTGGCCCGCGACAGCGCCAGACGTGTCACGTCATACTTGGCGGCCACGATGTTGGCCTGCACCGCGTCGGTGGTGGCCTCCGACGGGTAGCCCTTCGTCATCACTCCCTCGTAGAAGGTGCCCGACGAACCGTTGCCGTTGTCGCCGCCGGTGCCGAGGAGGACGGCGCCCTTCTTGTGCATGGGGTAGTAGTTGCTGTTGGTCAGCGAGCCGGGACGGATCCCGCTGTAGAAGGTCGTCAGAGGGCCGTCCTGGGCGTTGCCGCCGCGCAGATCCCACTGGTTCCCGCCGCCGCCGTCGACGACCGCGGTGACGAATCGCCAGGAGTCGATGGTCGGATCCGCCGGGTTCTGCTTCGCGTTGTACCCGGAGAACAGGCCCGCCTCCATGTCGGCCATGATCCACGGGCCGGGGCCGCTGCCGCTGCCCCAGGCGGTGGCGGTGCCGAAGTACGTGGTCTCCATGGTGCCGGTGCCCACGGCGCGGCTGTTCGTCGAGGAGTTGCCGTAGTCGAAGCAGCAGCCGCTGTCATAGTGGGTGCCGTCGATGACGTAGTAGATGCCCTCCGGCTCGTCGCCCTTCGCGAGGCCGGTGGCGTTGTTGTTGCGGTACCCCATGCCCGGCATGATGTACACGCCGTAGGCCTTGTGGCCGCCGATCGTGATCGGCGCCATGTCCGCGATCGCGAGGGTGTCGTAGCCGCCGGCGGCCGGGCCCCGGAACGTGCCGGGCGGAGCCTGGTAGAGGTCGTTGCCGGTGCCGGACTGGTCGTAAATCTTGGTGATCACGCAGACCACGTCATGGCAGAACGCGTCCTGGGCGGCCGCGTCGGCGTATCCGCCGGAGTCCGGGGAGGGGTGGGCGGCGGGGCGGACGACGCCGATATCCCTGGTCGCGTTGTCCGAGGTGCGCATGACCTGGTAGAGCGGGCCGTTGTAGGACGAGTACAGCGCGCGCGTGGTGCTGTGGGCGGCGACGCAGGGCGTGCCGCCGGCGGCGTAGATGTCACAGGGGCCCTGCGGCCGGCCCGGGGCGGCGGGCGGCGCCGCATGCGCCTGCGGCGTCACCGCGAGCGCGCCGCCGATCAGCGCCAGTGCGGTCGCCGTACGACCGGCCAGGGTTCTCAGGCGTCCGCGTTCGATGGGGGGTCTGAACATGTCGGATCAACTCCTCCATGCGTCTCGCTCGACTGAGCCGACGTGCGGGGGCGTGGCCTGCCGATGTCCGGTTACGCGACCGCGGACACCGTCGCGCGGGCATGGACGATCCCGCGCCGGACGTCTCGGTCGGCACTCGGCAGGTCTCCGCTGACCGCGCTCTGTTAGCGCTAACAAAAGCGATCGCGTCAACGGGTTCGTCAATGGAGAGGGAGTCGGGAGCGGGGTCGACCTTGATCAACTGCCCACACTATGGCATCGGCCACAGGTAACGTCAAGGTTACGTACGCAATAACGGGCCGGTCCTTTCCGGGCGGCCCGGGTCTCGACCTGCGATGTCCGGGGCCGCCATGCGTGCCGCGGTGATCCCGCAGTGATCCCGGCGTGATCCCGGCATCATCCCGGCGCGCGGAACTCGCCGTCAGCGCCGGAACCGGATGAGCTGATCGGCCAGGCCGGGCAGGTCCGGCGCGACCAGGTTCGGCCTCGGCAGCGACTCGACGGGCAGCGGGGCGTGCCCCGGCCGGGTGATCAGTCCGGCGGTGTAGCCGCAGCTCTGCGCGCCCATCGTGTCCCACAGATGCGCGGCGACCAGGAAGCACGAGGCCGGGGGAACCCGCAGAGACTGCGTGACCAGGTGATAGGCCCGGGGTGCCGGTTTGAAGGCGCGAACCGTGTCGACGCTGAACTGCCGCTCGAAGTGGTGCGCGAGACCGGCGTGCTCCAGCGGGCTCCGGCCGTCGGCGTCGAAGGGCGAGTTCGTGAGCGTCACCAGGCGAAAACCGGCGTCCGCGAGCCGGGTCAGGCCGGCTTCCACGTCGGGATGGGGTGGCATGGCCAGCATGGCCCGCCTGATCTGCTCGATGTCGGCGTCGGTGACCGTCACCCCGTGGATGTCGCCGAGCATTCTGAGCAACCCCTGTCCCAGCGTGAAGAACTGCTCGTAGAGGCCGGCCGCGGTGATGGCCATCGAATACAGGAAAAGGTGGCCGAGCCATTCGCGCATCACCCGGGCGTCGCCGAATACGCGTTGGAAAAGCGGGTTCATCGACTCGAAGTCGATCAGCGTCTCGTTGACGTCGAACACCAGGATCGACGGCTCGCCGGCGGGGATCGCGGGCACGGCGTCGTCGTTCATCGGTGCGGCCCCCTTCCGCGTGAGCCCAACCATTATCGCGCCTGGACACGGCGTCACCGCAGGTCGGCCCCACTCTCCGCGCGCACTGGTCCGCCGCGTATCTGGTCCGCCGCACACCTGGTCCGCCGCACACCTGGTCCGCCGTGGAGCCGGCCATCCCGGCCGACGACGGCCGAGCCGCGGATATGACGGGTGTCATGGTCAGGACGCGACGTGCGGCACTGATCGCCGCACCGGCCGATCCGTACCGTAAAGGTCATGACGAACACGACATCATCGCAGCGTACGGACTGGCACGTCTCCCTCATCGGCGGCCTGAAGCGAAGGGGCGCGGAGCGGATGCCCGCGGACACGGTCGTCATCACGCCCGTCGGGGGAGCCGACCTCGACCTGCGCGACGCACGGATCGAGGAGGTCACCTCGGTGACGAAGATCTCGCTTCTGGGCGGCGTGCGCCTGCGGGTGCCCGCCGACGTCACGGTGGAGGTCGAGGGCTTCAGCCTGATCGGCGGCCGCTCGGTGGAGCCGGGACCCCCGGACACGCCGGACGCCTCCGGCCGTGTCGTCCGCGTCCGCAACTACAGCGTCATCGGCGGTGTCGACATCACCCGCGGCTGAGCCTCGTCCGAGTCAGCGGGGCCGCCGTCCGCCCTGATGCGGTCCCCCTGATGCGGTCCCCATGATGCGGTCCCCATGATGCGGTCCCCATGATGCGATCCAGGGTGCGGCGGCCCATCCGGCTCATGGCCGGGTTGGTCTCCAGGTAGTACCAGACGAGTCCCATCGCCTGTGCGAAGGCCCACGCCTTGCCCCGCTCCCACTCGACGTCGTCGCACCCCAGGTCGAGACGGAGCACTTCGCGCGGCCCGGCCTCCAGCAGATGCCAGGCGCTCACGAGATCGAGGGCGGGATCGGCCGGCCCGAACCCGCCGCCGTCGAGAATCCCGGCAAGCCGGCCGGCGGACACGAGCACGTTGCCGGGGATGAGATCACCGTGGTTCATCACGTCGGCCGCTTCGCGCGGCAGGCTGCGGAACGCGTCCCACATGCGGCGCAGCCGGGGAACGTCCAGCAGTCCCTCGCTTCGCCCGAAGCAGGTCTCCATCCACGCGTCGTGGGCCTTGAGGTCGCCTCCCCGGCCGTTGCCGGAGAACGTACGGCCCCGCGTGCCGACCGCGCGCAGGTCGGTGATGAGATCGGCGAGGTCGTGGGCGAACGCGACCGACTCGCCCGGGTCCTCGTCGGTCGCCACGGTGCCGGGCAGCCATGTCTGCACCGACCACGGAAGCGGATATCCCGCACCCGGCTCGCCGAGCGCGACCGGCTCGGGGGTGGGGAAGCGGGTGGCGCCCGCCAGTTCACGGGCCGCCTCCGCTTCGGACTCCAGCCAACGGCGCGTCTCGTCGACCGGCCCCGGCTGCAGGGGGAAGCGGGCGGCGAGGTGGTCGCCGATCCGGAAGATGGCGTTGACCGTTCCGTGGGAGGCGACGCCCGTGACGGGCAGGCCCCGCCACTGCGGGAACTGCTCGGCTATCAAGGCGCGCACGGTCTCCGGTGTCACCGTCAGCTGGCCGGCATGCATCTTCACGCCGGTGAGGGTTCCGCGTTCGGGTCGTCTCCCGCAACCGGTTTTCGGCCCCCGCGAGACGGCGTCGCGAAATCACGGAGAACGATTCTCCGATTGCGGGCTTTCCGTTTTTCCGGCTGCTTCTTTTTCCGCGCTTCGCCGCGCGGAAAAGCGAATTCGATTGCGGTGGTCGCGGTCTCGGCGCCGTCTCGGTCCTCGTTCACGGCGGCTGGAGGTCTCGGCGCGACGCCAGGCCGACCGGTGCGCCGAGAACCTTTTTGTCGTCTGTTCACTGTCGAAATGAGTCTTACTACCGTGTCCTCCCGGCAGGGCGCCCGCGCCCTTCGTGGAAAAGGAGGACCCTTACCGATGACTGGTGCCGAGAACGGGTTTCATGTGGGCCGGCGGTCCGTGCTGGCCGGTGTCGCGGGCCTGCTGGGAGCGGCGGCGCTGCCCGCGGCCGCCGCGCACGCGGACCCGAAGGAACTGCCGCACGGGGGCGGGCCGAAGGGGCGTTACCCGTCGAACTGGCCCGAGCCCACGCCGTACGGCCTGGCGGACACGCGGGCGGACCTGTGGCCGCGCGACGACAACTCCTTCATCCTCCCGCTGGAGCTGCGCCCCCGCGACGAGGAGCTCGGCCGGGTCTGGATGCGGGACACCTACGTCAACTGCTTCGACGTCGGCGGTCGTCCGGTCTACGTCGCCACCGGCACCACCCGGGTGCCCGGGCTGGCGGCGGCGGGCCCGTGGAACGACGGCATCTTCGTGTGGACGGCCACGTCGCTGCACGGGCCGTGGAAGCTGGCCGACACCACCGGCATCCGGCCGGACGCCGAGAAGGGCAAGGTATGGTCGCCCGAGTTCGTCGGCGAGAACCGGCCCGGGCGCACGGTCGTCGCTCCCTGGCAGGAATATTGGTATGACGACCAGTTCGGCAAGCGCGGCAACGCGTGGGCGCCCGAGGTGCACTACTTCCGCGGGAAGTGGTACATCGTCGCGTGCATGGGCGACCACTCCCAGAAGGTCGGCTCGTTCATGCTCGTGAGCGAAGGCGGGGTGGAGGGTCCTTACCGGCTCATCCAGGGCAACTACGACAAGCCCTTCGGGGACTCCTTCATCGGCGGGCCTGCCTTCATCAAGCCCGGCGCCTACCACCACATTGACGGCGGCATGTTCAGCGAGGGCGACGAGGCGTGGCTCGTGCTGCACAACAACCTGTACGCGAAGTTCCGGGATGACATGGAGGACATCATCCCGACGACGAACCTGCCGCAGTTCCAGCAGACGCCCTACGCGCCCGAGCCCTATCTCGAAGGCGCGTACGTGTTCAAGTACGGCGGCAAGTACTACCTCGTCCACGCCGCGTGGGACCGGTCGTCGGCCGGCCCCGACGGCGGCACGCGCTACGCCTACGACACGGCGGCCGCCGGCCGCGTGCAGTACCAGTACGACGCGATCGTCGCCGTCGCCGACAGGTTCGAGGGGCCCTACTCCAAGCGGTGGACCCTGGGCGTCGGCGCCGGCCACAACAACATCTTCGCGGACCGCAGCGGCCAGTTGTGGGCGACGTTCTTCCGCAACCCCAACGCCGGCTACTGGGCCGACCCGTCGCGCATCGACGAGGCCGCCGTGCCGGGCGTCGTACGGCTGGAGTGGACCGGCCCCGAGGGCGACCGTCTGTACGTCGCCCGCCGCAACCCCGGGCACAGCAAGGACTGATCACCCCCCGCGCCGTCGTGGCCGGCCTGCTCACCGTGACCGGAGACGGCGGCGTGACAGGAGCCCGGCACAGGCGGCGCACCTCGCACTCGATGATCGGCGCGGTGGGGGAGGGCCCGATGTTGACGGCGGCCGGCCGCACCTGCGCCGTGCCCGCCCTGGACGAGGTGGTCTTCAACGTGATCCCGCTCTGCGGCAGCGAAACGACCTGCCCGGCGGCGACGGTCATGGCCTCGCTCACACACTTCTGAACGGCGGGAAAGCGGCGGGCTTCCGGTCCGCTGCCGTCAGGCGTCCGGCTCGCGTACGGCTATTTCTCGGCCGCATATGGCTGGACGGCGTTTCGGTCGTGTTAGCGCGGCAGTCATTCCGGCTGTCGACCATTCCCGGTGGACGTTCGCCTCGCCGCCACCGGGGAGCATCATGGATCCCGCCCTCAGCCGCCGTGCCTTCCTCCTCACCTCCGGAATGACCGCCTCCGGGGTCGCGCTGGACATCGCGCTTTCCTCCGTCCCGGCCGCCTCCTCGGCCGTGACACCGTCGACGGCCGCGCTCATGACGACGGTCCACACCGTCGCGCGACCGCGCGGCGCCAGTGGGTATCGCCGGCTGTCCGACGGCCCCGGCTGGCGGCGGGTGACCCGCACCGAACTGGCCGCGGCCAAGAAGGACAGGGCCGATCGCCGCACGGTGCTCGCCTGCTTCGTCCAGTTCACCGACCTGCACATCACCGACGTGCAGAGCCCGCAGCGCTACGAGTTCCTGCGCGCCGCCGACATGGGCTCCTGGCGCCCGCAGGAGGCGCTGACCGCCGTCGGAGCCGTCTCGCTGATCGAGCAGGTCAACGCCCTGCGGTACGGCCCGGCCACCCGGGCGCCGATCGGCTTCGTCATGACCACCGGCGACAACACCGACAACAACTCCCGGATCGAGCTGGAGTGGTTCCTCACCGCCATGAGCGGCGGGCGCTTCACTCCTGACACCGGCGACCCGGGCGCGTACGAGGGTGTGCAGGGCTCCGGCCTGGGCCTCTACTGGCAGCCCGAGTCAGGCGTACGCGACATCGACAAGCGGGCGGGGTTCCCGCGGCTGGAGGGCTTCCTGGAGGCGGCCGTCCGCGAGGTGAGCAGCCCCGGCCTGGCCATGCCGTGGTATTCCACCATCGGCAACCACGACCAGCTCTTCGGCGGCGCCTTCTCCTCGGCCGGCGGCTTCTTCGCCGACCTGGCCACCGGCTCGCGCAAGCTGTTCGACCTGCCCGCCTCCGAGGCGGGCGCCGTCTATCGGGCGCTGCGCCACGGCGACCCCACGGGGGCCCGGTTCCGTGCCGCGTGGCAGCACTACCGGCGCAGGGCCCGCACGGTCACCGCCGACGAGCGCCGCGCCCCCGTGAGCCCGCACGCGTACATCGCCGCTCATCTCGACCCGGCGTACGCGGGGCCGGGACCGGCCGGCCACGGCTACACCCGGGACAATCTCGACAGCGGCCGCCTCGACTACGCCTTCCGGATCGCCGACGGGGTCGTCGGCATCAGCCTGGACACCACCGACCGCGGCGGCGACTACCGCGGATCGGTCGGCACCCGGCAGCTCGCCTGGCTGGAGCGGACGTTGAAGACCCACGCCGACGACATAGGGTTGATCTTCAGTCACCACCCGAGCTGGGCCATGACCAACCTCGTGCCCGATCCCGCCCGGCCGGACGAGAAGCGCCACGGCGGGCAGGAGCTGCTGGCGGTGCTGCGCAAGCACCGCAACGTGGCCGCGTGGATCAACGGTCACTCCCATCTGAACAGGATCGTCCCGCATGACGGCTTCTGGGAGATCTCCACCGCCTCACACGTCGACTATCCGCAGCTGGCGCGGGTGGTCGAGCTGGCCGACAACCACGACGGCACGCTGTCGCTGTTCACCACGCTGGTGGAGTCGGCCGCGCCGCACCGCACCGACTTCACCGACCTGTCCCAGAGCGGCCTGGCCGCGCTCTATCGGGAGCTCTCGTTCAACTCGCCGGGCCTGCGGAGCGGGCTGGCGGGCCTGCCGGGTGACCGCAACACCGAGCTTCTGGTGAAGAAGCGCTGACGGCACGCGAGTGGTGAACAGCGCTGCGATCACCCGGCATGGCCGTCACAGCGTGACGGTCGAGACGGCGGCGCCGGGGTCGCCCGCGTAGGAGGCCGCCTCGATCACGGCCGTCGGGGCGGCCGGGACGAAGCCGCTGGGCGTCCACCTCAGCAGCGGCCGGGTCGATGCGGGCACGGTGACCCGGGCCGACGCGCCGGCCGGGAGCTCGACGGTGGCGAAACCGAGCAGCACCCGGGTGGGGAAGTCGTCGGCGGTCGCGTCGATCCCGGTGGGCCGCCCGTAGAGCTGCACGACGTGGCGGCCCGCGCGCGAGCCGGTGTTGGTCACGGTCACGGTGCCCGTGAGGGAGTCGCCGCCGGACGCGCTGACGGCGAGGTCGGTGAGGGCGAAGCTGGTGTAGGACAGCCCGAACCCGAGCGGGAAGGCCGGCGCGTGGCCGTCCCGGTCCAGCAGCCGCTGGCCGAACCACTTGTCGTACGTGATGGCGGTGGCGTCGCGGTCGAAGTGCGGCAGGTGCTCCTCGGTGACCGGGATCGAGTACGGCAGCCGCCCGGCGGCGTCGACGTCGCCGAGCAGCACGTCGGTCAGGGCCCGGCCGCCCTCGCAGCCGGAATACCAGGAGACCAGCACGGCCGGCACGGCGTCGCGCCACTCCTCGGTGATGACGGCCCCGGCAGTGACGATCACCACGACGGTGCGCGGGTTGGCCGCCGCCACGGCCCGGATGATCTCGGCGTCGACGGGCCGGAGCCGCAGGCTCGCGCGGTCGCCGCCCGCGCTTCCCCCGCTGATGGAGTCGACCGCGCCGGGTTCGGCCATGAAGGCAGCGAACGACTGTCCCGCCGGGTCGTCGCCGGGAGGCGGGAACAACGCCAGCAGCTCGGGATCGGTCAGCACGTCGCCGCCTACCCACTCGCCCTCGTCGGCGGCCGTGTATCCGGCGACGACGACGGCGACGTCGGCCTGCCCGGCAGCGGCGGCGGCAGCGGCCGGGTCGTCGTCGGCGACATGGGTGATCCGCACCCCGGGGAGCGCCTCGGTCAGCCCCCGCAGCGCGGTGATCACCTCCGGGGCGCGTACGTCGGAGGAGCCGTTGTCGCCGGTGTTGGGCATGTCCGCCAGGCGCCCGACGACCGCCAGGGAGGCGAGGGCGTCCCGCCGCAGGGGGAGCACGGGCGCATCGCCGACCGGGTCGTTCTTGAGCAGCACCATGCCGCGGGCGGCGACCTCGCGTGCCAGCGCGCGGTGCTCGGGGCTGAACACCACGTCGAGCGAGGGCTCGGGCTCGGCGAGGGAGGCGTAGTGGCGCACCTGGGTGCGCAGGACGCGGCGGGCCGCCCGGTCGACGTCGTCCCAGCGCGCCCGGCCCGCCTCCAGGTCGGCGGGCAGGTGCTCGCCGCGCTGCTGGCGGAAGGGCTCCTCCACGTCCAGACCGGCGCGCAGCGAGGCGGCGGCGTCGCGCAGGCCCCAGATGAAGTCGGAGACGGTGACGCCCTCGAAGCCCCACATGCCGCGGAGCACGCCCTCCATCAGGTGCTCGTTCTGCCCGGCCCACTCGCCGTTGACCGAGTTGTAGGCGGTCATGACGCCCGACACGCCCTCTTCCACGATCCTGCGGAAGTGCGCCAGGTAGACCTCGTGCAGGGCCGCCTCGTCGGCGGTGACGTCCACCTTGAAGCGGGCGTTCTCCATGCTGTTGAGCGCGTAGTGCTTGACGACGGCCATGGCGTTGCGCTGCACCCCCCGGGTCAGCGCCGCGCCGAACTCGCCGAGCAGGACGGGGTCCTCGCCGTACGTCTCCTGGGCCCGGCCCCAGGCGGGGTGGCGGGGCAGGTTGACGCACACGCCGCCGAAGAAGTTGGCGCCCTGGGCGCGCAGCTCGCGCCCGATGACGGTGCCGACGCGCTCCTCCAGCGCCACGTCCCAGGTCGCGCCGCGGGCCATGGAGACCGGGAACGCGGTCGACTTGCCCATCACGACGCCGCGCGGGCCGTCGGAGAACAGCAGGCCGGGGATGCCCAGCCGCTCGATCCGGCCCATCGGGATGGGGGTGAGGTTGTATCCGTTGGTCAGCATGTCGGCCATGCCCGGCCAGAACGGCAGGTCCCCGTCCAGCAGCCACAGGCGTTCTTCCCGGGTCAGCTGCGACAGCAGCTCGTCGACCGCCTCGTCCAAGGGGCGGCCGTCGCGCACTGCGGCGACGGCGGCGGAGAAGGGGGTCGGAGAAGAGGGCGTCGACATGCGCACACAACTCTCTGAACAGGCGCGACAGCGCTATCTACCAAACGGTAGATAACCTAGGCTGGTATCGTGATCGAAATCAACCCCCGCCTCCGAGGAGCCTGGACGGCATGACCCCCTCGCCGGGACGGCGCCGGCTGCCGCTCGCCGAACGCCGAGAGGAGATCCTCAAGGCGGCCACCGAGCTGATCGCGGCCTCCGGGTTCAAGGGCGTGACCCTTGAGGCGTTCGCCGCGGCCTGCGGCATGACCAAGGCGGGGCTGCTGCACCACTTCCGCTCGCGCGAGGAACTGCTCATCGCGGTGCTCGAACGCCGGGACACGCTCGACCTCACCACCGTGGCCGGGGCACTGGAACCGGCGCCCGACGCGGCCACCGCCCGTGCCGTCATGTCGGGATTCGTCCGGCGCAACCTCGCTCAGCGCTCGCTCGTGCAGCTCTACACAGTGCTGTCGGCCGAGGCGCTGGACCCCGCGCACCCCGCGCACGCCTATTTCCGTACGCGGCTCCGCGAGGGCCGGGCCATGCTGGAGCGCTACCTGCTGGCCTGGCATCCCCATCCGGAGGCGGCCGCCGTGGACCTGCTCGCCTTCCTCGACGGGCTGCAGCTCAACTGGCTGCGTGACGACGGCATCGACTTCCTCGCCCAGTGGGAGGCGTTCGCCGACCGCTTCTTCGCCGTCTGAGGTCGCCGTCCGAGGTCGCCGTCCGAGGTCGCCGTCCGAGGTCGCCGTCCGAGGTCGCCGTCCGAGGTCGCCGTCCGAGGGCGCTGCCCGGGCCGCCGTCCGAGGTCGCCTGCGGGTGGCGGTTGTCGGCCCCATCGCCGGAAAATCGCAGATCAGCGACGTTTGCCGACCCTCCTGAGTGGCGTAATCCCGCCGTTATCCAGATATTCCTACCTGGAGAGTAGCCTTTGGCTCCATGGAGTTGGCGGACGCGAGACGGCGTCGGGCGGACAGGGCCCGCCAGGTCGCCGACCTGCTGCGGCGGGAGGTCGTGCACGGCGGTTTCGGCGGTGGTCACCTGCCGCTGGAGTCGGCCCTCGCACGGGAGTTCGGGACCTCGCGCAACACGATCAGGGACGCCCTCGACCTGCTGCGTGACGAGGGCCTCATCGAGCGGTGCCCGGGAGTCGGCACCACGGTGGCCGCGGAGAAGTACCCCCACGGCCTGCACCGGCTGCTCGGCCTCGCCGAGACCCTCAGGGAGCACGGCGAGGTCACCAACGAGGTCCGCGCGATGGGGCTGATCCCGCCCCCCGCCGCCGTACGCGGGCGGCTCGGCCTGCCGCCCGGCGAGTCCGTCGTCTACGTGGAGCGGCTGCGCAGGCTCAACGGGCTGCCGCTCTCGCTCGACCTGACCTACCTCGTCCGCGAGGTGGGGGAGCCGCTCTTCGACGCCGATCTCGTGCACAACGACGTGTTCGTGCTGCTGGAACGCATCGCGGGTCAGCCGCTCGGCGTGGCGGAGCTGACGATCGAGGCCGTGAACGCCGACCCCCACACCGCGGCCGTGCTCGACGCGCCGCGCGGCGCGGCGCTGCTGATGGTCGAGCGCCTCACCCACCTGTCCGACGGCCGCCCGGTCGACCTGGAGTTCGTCAGGTTCCGCGGCGACCGCCTCACCATGCGTGGCCATCTCTGGAGGAACACCGATGACCCTGGTCAATAGCCGCGTCGACGTGCCCGTCACGATCGACGAGTCGCTGTGCATCGAGGGCTGCACGTTGTGCGTGGACGTGTGCCCGCTCGACTCGCTGGCCATCCACGAGGTCAGCGGCAAGGCGTACATGCACGTGGACGAGTGCTGGTATTGCGGCCCCTGCGCCGACCGGTGCCCCGCGGACGCGGTCACGGTGAACATCCCCTACCTGCTTCGATAGAAGGACACCCCCTATGCGTAAGATCTTCGCCGCCGTGGCGCTGCTGGCCGCGGCCGGGTGCTCCGTGTCCGCCGGCGCCGACGACGGCCGGCAGACGGTGGTCGTCGGATATCAGTCGAAGACCATCAACACGGTGACGGCAGGAACGCTGCTGCGCGACCTCGGCTACCTCGAAAAGCGCCTCGGCGACAAATATCGCGTCGAGTGGCAGGACTACGACACCGGCGCCCCGATCACCGCCAAGATGGTGGCCGGGAAGATCGACATCGGGTCGATGGGCGACTACCCGCTCCTCATCAACGCCTCGCGCACCCAGGGCGTGGACGGCGCGCGCACCGAGCTCGTCTCGGTGACCGGCTACAACCTGCGGGGCGGGCTGAACGCGGTCGTCGTGCCCCCCTCGTCCGGCGTGGAGACGCTGGCCGACCTCAAGGGGAAGAAGGTCTCGGCCAGCTCCGGGTCGGCCGGGCACGGCACGCTCGTCCAGGCGCTGGAGCAGGCCGGGCTCGACCCCGCGACGGACGTCGAGGTCGTCAACCAGCAGCCGCCGGTCGGCGCGTCCGCGCTGCAGTCGGGCAACGTGCAGGGATACGCCCAGTTCGTGGCCTGGCCGGGCCTGCTCGTCTTCCAGGACCAGGCCCGGCTCGTCTACGACGGCTCGGCGCTCGGCGTGCCGACGTTCCACGGCGTCGTCGTACGGCAGGCCTACGCGAAGGAGCACCCCGACGTGCTCCAGGCCTTCCTCCAGGCCCAGATCGACGCGACGAACTACCTCCACGAGCACCCGGTGGAGGCGGCCGAGGCGGTCGCCAAGGCCACCGGGCTGCCGCCCGAGGTGGTCTATCTCTACAACGGCCGCGACGGCATCGCGTCGTTCGACGTGACCGTGAAGCCGCAGCTGCTTTCCGCCCTGCAGCACGACGAGAAGTACCTGAAGATCATCGGTACCGACTTCACCGATGTCGACGTGACGAAGTTCGCCAACGACTCCTACATCAGGAAGGCGTACGGCGCGTCCTACGACGCCGACACGGCGAGCACCGCCAACCCGGCGAAGATCACCGGGACCGACGAGGCCTGCGGGACCGCCGTGAGCGACCCGGCGAAGGCGGGCGAGCTCTGGCTCGCCGGGGAGGACCGGCTCCACCCCGCGGCCACCCCCACCTGCCTGCTGCGCCAGATCGCCGCCGCCGTCTCCGCGGGCAAGACCGTGCGGGCCGCGTACGTGCCCGACGCGGCCACCGGAACGCACTGGTTCGCGGACAAGTCGGTCTGGGTGCGCGACCCCTCGGCGGGCGACGACGAGCGGTTCACGCCGTTCACCACCCACGACGGCGCGCAGGCGTACGTGAAGGAGCACCCCAAGGCCGAGATCGTCGGCTACGACGAGGCGCTGAAGGCGGCAGAGGGAGGCGCGTCGCGATGAGCACTCCGGCGTTGGACGCGACGCTCGGCCCCGGCGCCCCCGCCGTCGAAAGCGCGGACGCCGCACCGCCGGGAACGGGCCGCACGAGAACGGCGGCCGGCCTGCGCGGGTGGGCGGTCAGGCTGGCCTCCCTGGCGGCCGTCGTCGCGGTGTGGCAGTGGCTGACGGCCACGGACGCCCGGGTCGGGCTGCGGTTCGACCGGCTGCCCTCGCCCACCGAGGTCGCGGCGGAGTTCGGCCGGCAGCTCGGCACCGGGATCTACTACCTCGACCTGGCCCAGAGCCTGATCCGCATCCTCACCGGGTTCGCGCTGGCGGCCGTCGTGGGCATCGCCCTGGGCGTGCTGGTCGCGCGGTCCCGGTGGGCCGGCGACCTGCTGCTGCCGCCGATCGAGGTCGTCCGGCCGATCCCGGCGATCGCGCTCGTCCCGATCGCGATCCTGGTGTTCCCGACCGACGAGCAGGGCATCGTGTTCATCACGTTCGCCGCCGCGTTCTTCCCGATCATGGTGAGCACGCGGCACGCCGTACGGGCACTGCCGACGCTGTGGGAGGACGCGGTCCGCACGATGGGCGGCGGGCGCGTGCACGTGCTGTGGAACGTCGTGCTCCCGGGCACGCTGCCGGGCGTCTTCGGCGGGCTGTCCGTCGGCATGGGCGTCGCCTGGATCTGCGTGATCTCCGCCGAGATGATCTCCGGGGAGTTCGGCGTCGGCTACCGCACCTGGCACGCCTACACGGTGGTCGACTATCCGGCGGTGCTCGTCGGCATGGCCTCGATCGGCGTGCTCGGCTGGGTCGCCTCCGCCTCGATCGAACTGCTCGGCCGGCGCCTCACCCGCTGGCTGCCGCGCGGGGAAGGGGGTGCCCGATGAGCGCTCCCACCGTGGAGGCCGCCCGCGTGGACGCCGGGCTCGCCATCCGGCTGGAGGGCGTGTCGCTCGGCTACGGGCGGCACGCCGTGCTGGAGGACCTGCGCCTCGACATCGCCCCCGGCGAGGTCCTGGTGATCGTCGGCCCGTCCGGTTCGGGCAAGTCCACCGTGCTCCGCGCGATCGCCGGCCTGCTGGCGCCGCGCGCGGGGCGGGTCCTGGCCGAGGGCGTGGAGGTCACCGGGCCCTCGTCCGACCGCGCCATGGTCTTCCAGGACGACGCGCTGCTGCCCTGGCGCACGGTCCTGCGCAACGTCGAGCTGCCGCTGCGCATCCGCGGCGTGCCGAGGCGGGAGCGCAGGGCGGCCGCCGAGAGCTGGATCGCCCGCGTCGGCCTCGCCGGCTGCGAGGACCGGCTGCCCCGGGAACTGTCCGGCGGCATGCGGCAGCGGGTGCAGCTCGCCCGGTCGCTGGCGGGCGCACCGCGCGCGGTGCTCATGGACGAGCCCTTCGGCGCGCTCGACGCGCAGACCCGGGCCGGGATGCAGCGCCTGCTGCTCGACGTGCTCCGCGACACGCTCGCCACGGTCGTCTTCGTCACCCACGACGTGGACGAGGCGCTGCTGCTCGCCGACCGGGTCGTCGTGCTCGGGCGTCGAGAAGGACACGGCGACATCGCGACCGTCCTGAGCGTGCCGCACCCGCGCACCCCCGACATCGACCGCGCCGGGCTGCGTGCCCGCATCATCGAGGAGCTGTGAAAGTGGACATCCCTGCCCCGGCCGACCGTACGCATCTGGAATGCCAGGTCCTGGTGGTCGGCGGCGGCACCGCCGGGACCATGGCCGCGATCACCGCCGCCGAGCGCGGCGCCGACGTCATCCTGCTGGAGAAGGCGCACGTGCGGCACAGCGGCGCGCTGGCGATGGGCATGGACGGCGTGAACAACGCGGTCATCCCCGGCAAGGCCACCCCCGAGGACTACGTCGCCGAGATCACCAGGGCCAACGACGGCGTGGTCAACCAGCGCACCATCTTTCAGACGGCCACGCGCGGCTACGACATGGTCCGCCGGCTGGAGCGCTACGGCGTGAAGTTCGAGAAGAACGAGCACGGCGACTACGCGGTGCGCCGGGTCCACCGCTCGGGCAGCTACGTCCTGCCCATGCCGGAGGGCAAGGACGTCAAGAAGGTGCTCTACCGCGTGCTGCGCCGCCGCGACATCCGCGAGAAGGTGCGCATCGAGAACCGCGTGATGCCGGTCCGGGTGCTGACAAGCGAGGGCAGGGCCGTCGGCGTCGCCGGGTTCGACACCCGCTCGGGCGGGTTCGTCACGGTCGCCGCCGGGGCGGTGATCCTCGCCACCGGCGCCTGCGGGCGGCTCGGCCTGCCCGCCAGCGGCTACCTCTACGGCACCTACGAGAACCCGACCAACGCCGGGGACGGCTACGCGATGGCCTACCACGCGGGCGCCGAGCTGTCCGGCATCGAGTGTTTCCAGATCAACCCGCTGATCAAGGACTACAACGGCCCGGCCTGCGCGTACGTCGCCAACCCGTTCGGCGGCTACCAGGTGAACGCCGAGGGGGAGCGGTTCGTCGACTGCGACTACTGGTCGGGCCAGATGATGGCCGAGGTGGCCAGGGAGATCGCCTCGGCCCGCGGCCCGATCTACCTCAAGACCAGCCATCTGCCCGACGAGACGCTCACCGCGCTGGAGAACATCCTCCACACGACCGAGCGCCCCACCCGGGGCACCTTCCACGCGGGACGCGGGCACGACTACCGCACCCACGACGTCGAGATGCACATCTCCGAGATCGGCCTGTGCGGCGGCCACTCCGCCTCGGGCGTGTGGGTGGACGAGAACGGCGCCACCACGGTGCCCGGCCTGTACGCCGCGGGCGACCTGGCCTGCGTGCCGCACAACTACATGATCGGGGCGTTCGTGTTCGGCGACCTCGCCGGCGCCCACGCCGCCGAGCACCACCGCACGCCGGACGGCCTGCCGGAGGACCAGATCGCCGACGCGCACGAGCTGATCTACCGGCCGCTCCGCAACCCCGACGGCCCGCCGCAGCAGCAGGTCGAATACAAGCTGCGCCGGTTCGTCAACGACTACGTCGCCCCGCCGAAGACCGCGCGGAAGCTCGACATCGCGCTGGAGACGTTCGAGCGGATGCGCGACGAGATCGCGTCCATGGGCGCGAGGACCCCGCACGAGCTGATGCGCTGCGCCGAGGTGACGTTCATCAGGGACTGCGCCGAGATGGCCGCCAGGTCGTCGCTGCTGCGCACCGAGAGCAGGTGGGGCCTCTATCACGACCGCGCCGACCTGCCGGAGCGGGACGACGACGAGTGGCTCTACCACCTCAACCTGCGCAAGAACGCCGCCGGGGCGATGGAGTTCGTCAAGCGCCCGGTCGAGCCCTACCTCGTGCCCGTCGAGGGCTTCACGCCCCGCCCGGCCGAGCCCGTCCTGCTCGGCGCGTACGGCACGGCGGGCCCCGCGCGGCGCAGGGCGGGCGGCCGGCTCGCGGTGGAGGCGATCGGGCGTTCGCCCCGCATCCTCGAACTGCTGCGCCTGACCGACGGCGAGCCTGCGCTCGACCAGATCACCCCTTATCTGGCGGACGCCGATCCCAAGGTCCGCAGGGCGGCCGTCGCGACGCTGACCGAGACCGCGCCGCGTGGCGTGGAGACCGCGCTCACCCGGGCCCTCGCCGACCCGCACGGCACCGTGCGGCGCGCCGCCGCCACCGGCCTGCGCGAGCTCGTCGAGGTGCTGCCCGCGACCGGCGAGTTCGGCGCGTCGCTCCGCGCGCTCTCCGGTGACACCCAAGCGGGCCAGGACGGAGCGGCGGACCCGGTCGTCCGGGCGGCGGTGCTCGACGTCCTGCGGGCGCTGCGCCTCGGTGACGCCGCGTTGTTCGAGGCGGCGCTCGCCGACGCCGACACGCGGGTGCGGATCGAGGCGGTCAGGGGGCTGGTCGCGCTCGACGACGCGGAGCGGGTGGCGCTCGCCGCCGGCGACCGTGACCGGGAGGTACGCGTCTGGGCGGCCAGGGGGCTGGGCGTGGTCGGCCTGCCGGCCGGCGTCCCCGCCGTGGCGCGGCTCGCCGCCGACCCGGACCCGCTCGTCCGGGCGGCGGCCCTGGAGGCGTTCGCCGGGCTCGGCCAGGCTCTTCGCGAGGAGCCGGGCCTCGCGGAGGCGGCCGTACGGGCCCTGGCGGATCCGGCCTGGCAGGTGCGGGTCGGGGCGGCGCGGGGACTGGCCGCCGCCGATCCGGAGCGGGCAGGGGGACCGCTGGTGGCGGCGCTGGCCGACCCGCACCTCGACGTGCGCAAGGCCGCGGTCCTCTCGCTGTCCGGGTGGGCGGCGCGGCCGGAGGTCGCCGCGGCTCTGCACACCGCTCTCGGCGACTCCGACGCCGACGTCCGGGCCTACGCCCGCAGGGCGCTGGACGCCGCCCGGGCCGAGGCCGCCGGGGTGCCGGCGGGGGTCTGACCGCGGAGGGATGCGCGGGCAATCCCTCTATTGCATATCGAAAGTGTGGAGAATCTGTGTCAGGATGAAGCCCGTGACCGATTCCGACCGTGGTGCGCCATCCGTGGACCTGGCCGGGGCCGCCGTCCCCGCCCCCAGGGGCGCCGCGGAGGCGCCCGGCGCGTGGCACGACGCCTATCCCGGGGACACGCACTGGTACGACCTGCCGGACGACGACGCCGCGCCGGAGGAGGGCGAGACCGAGAACGAGGCCCGGTGGCGGCCGTGGCGCCGCATGCGGCGCCGCTGAAGACCGCCACCGGGCAGCGCGGCCCGGCCGGGCCGTTCAGGCGACCGTGAAGCCGCTGAACAGCACCGAGGCGAGGCCCAGGGCCAGCACCACGTTGGCCACGGTGGCGGCGGCGAAGACGGCGACCGGCCGCCAGCCCGCCTCCTTGAGCGAGGCCACCCGGAACTCCAGGCCGATGCTCACGAAGGCGAGGATGAGGAACCAGGTGCGCAGGTCGTTGGCGACGCCGATGACGGCCTTGCCCTCGGCCGCGCCGACCGTGGTGAGATACCACGTGGCCACCACGGAGGACGCCACGAAGCCGATCACGAACTTCGGGAACCGCCGCCACAGCTCTCCCAGGGCCGGGCGCTCGGCGCCGGGGCGGCGCTCGATCCGGAACGCGAACCAGGCGGTCAGCAAGACGACCACGATGCCGATCAGGGCGTTCTGGGTGACCTTGACGATGGTCGCGACGGCAAGCGCGTTGTCGCCCACGATGGTGCCCGCGGCGGTGACCGCCGCCGTCGTGTCGATGTTGCCGCCGATCCACGCGCCGGCGACCTCCGGGCTCAGGCCCAGGGCCGAGGCGAGCGCGGGGAGGATGAAGATGGACGGCAGGGCGAACACGACCACCAGGCTCGCGCTGTAGGCGAGCTGCTCACGCTTGGCCTGCACGGCTCCCGCGGCGGCGATCGCGGCGCTGACGCCGCAGATGGACACCGCGGTGGACAGCAGCGCCCGCAGCCTGTCGTCGAGCCCGAAGCGTCCGCCGAGCCACCAGGTGAACAGGAACACCGCGCTGATCAGCACGATGGCCTGGACGATCGCCGGCCCGGCCGCCGTGACGATCACCTTCAGGTTGATCGACGCCCCGAGCAGCACGAGGCCGGTCTTGATGAAGAACTCGGTGCGGAAGCCGCCGGCCAGGCGGTCGCGCAGCCCGGTCACGGTGAGCACCACGTTGCCCAGCAGGCCGAGGGCGATCGCGTAGACGGGGAATTCGATGGCCTTGGCCAGGTCGGAGCCCGCGAACCACTGGGGCACGCCCTTGTCCAGAGCTCTGGTGCCGGCGGCGAGGACGAGGACGGTGAGGACGCCCAGGGCGGGCCACTGCCAGCCCGTGGCCCTCGTCGTGGTGGGGACGGCCGCTTCGCTGCTCATCACGGCACCAGTCCCGTCGGGATCACGCCGATGAGGACCAGCGCGAGGAGGACGAGGCCGACGATGGTGGCGGCCCAGTCCTCGTTGAAAGCGGTGCGGGTGTGCTCGGCGACGGTCGGGGGGTG
Source organism: Microbispora sp. CL1-1 (assembly GCF_012034195.1). Taxonomy (NCBI): domain Bacteria; kingdom Bacillati; phylum Actinomycetota; class Actinomycetes; order Streptosporangiales; family Streptosporangiaceae; genus Microbispora; species Microbispora sp. CL1-1. The sequence goes on along the minus strand of NZ_JAATEK010000022.1, from coordinate 84,207 downwards.
TTCGTTGCTCACACCGGACGCCTTTCTCGGGAGTGCGAGGTGTTCGGCTCGACTGTGAAGCGCTCATCCCCAGCAAGTCAATAGGAAATACGGGAAAGCACATCGGATAGTTGCTATTACCTACCAGGTTTGTGGGATAGTAGGCGCATGGGCCCGGACCCGATCCGCTCATCCGGTGAGCGTGCAGAGACTCCGCTGACGGCCGCCATCATGGCAGGACGGTGGATCCGTACGGCCGCCGTCGACGACGAGGACGGCAGGCGATGGCGGGCCAACCCCGACCCGTACGGCCGGCACGCGACGCCCGGCGAGCCCGCGTCCCTCCACTCCGGCGCGGCCGGGATCGTGCTGTTCTTCCTGGAACTCGCCGCGGGGACCGGGCACGACGCCTACCTGGAGGACGCCCGCGCCGGGGCCCGCTACCTCGCGTCGGCCTGGCGGCGGCAGTCCGACGTGTCGCTCCACCACGGCCTCGCCGGTAGCGTCCTCGCGCTGACCGAGGCCGGATGGGCGCTCGGCGAGGAGCGTTTCGAGAGCATGGCGGTCGCGGCGGCCGACAGGATCGTCAGGAGCGCCCGCGCGTTCGACGACGGCGGCATCGGCTGGTCGGGAGACGTCACGCTGCGCGGTGACGGCGGCGTCGTGCTGGGGCTGCTGCGCGCCGCGGCGGCGCTCGGCGTGCCGGCCTACGAGGAGATGGCCGTCGAGGCCGGACGGCGGATCGCGCGGCTGACCCTGCCCCGGGAGCGGCCCGCCGCGTGCCCGGCCCTGTCCGCGGAGGCGGCCCCGCCCGGCTTCCTGGCCGGAACGGCCGGCACCGCCTTCCTCCTCGCCCGCCTGTACGGCGCGACGGGCGAGGAGGCGTTCCTCGACGCGGCCCGCCGCGGGGCGCACCTCGTCAGGAGGGCCGCCGTGCTGACCGGGGAGAGCGCGGCCGTCACCGACCACCTGGGCTACTGCTCCGGCTCCGCCGGGATCGCGCGCATGTTCTACGAGCTGTATCGGGTGAGCGGCGACACTGCCGACCTGGAGTGGGTGCGGCGGCTGGCCAAGGGAGTGCGGGAGTCCGGCGCGCCCTTCCGGCAGACGGCGGGGCTGTGGAACATCGCCTGCCAGTGCTGCGGCACCGCCGGGCTGATCGAGCTGTACGTGGGGTTATGGGCGGCGACGGGGGAGCAGGAGCATCTGGAGTTCGCCCGCAGGCTCGCCGACCACCTGATCGGCCGGGCGACCGGCTACGACGACAGGGGATACCGCTGGTATCAGGCGTACCGGCGGCAGCGCCCCGGCGAGGTGTCGGCCGACACCGGCTACCTGACCGGGGCGGCGGGGATAGGGGCGGCTCTGCTGCACCTGGACGCGGCGGGACAGGCGGACCGGCCGCGCCGCGTGATCCTGCTGCCCGACAACCCTTTCCCGCCCATTCCCGTGCCGGCCGTCGCCCTGCGGAGGCCGGCCGGCTGACCAGCGGCAGGTGAGGAGGCGCATGACTTCCATGAAGGACGGCCTTGAGACCCGGCGTACGGCGCCGGAGGCGGCACCCCCGCCCGGCATCCGCAAGCCCCTGCCGCCCCGCCTGTTCGCTGTACGCGGCACCAACGCGGAGACCCGCTGGGAGGCGCTGCGCGGCGACGACTACCTGACGCCGGACGACCTCTTCTTCGTCCGCAACCACACCGCGACGCCGCTGATCGACGCGGCCACCTGGCGGCTCACGTTGTGGGGCGACGCCCTGCGCGGCGGGCCCGTCGCGTTCACCTACCGGGACCTCCTCGGCATGCCTGCCGAGACCGTGACCGCGTTCATCGAGTGCGCGGGCAACGGCCGCCGCCTGTACGGCGAACAGCAGAACCAGGAGGTGTCGGGCACCGCCTGGCGGCTGGGCGCGGTCGGGGTGGCGCGCTGGCGGGGCGTGCGGCTCGCGACGCTCCTGGAGAGGGCGGGGATGAGCGACAGGGCCGTCGCGCTGATGCCCCGCGGGCTCGACGCCGACTACGTCGAGGCGGGGGAGAACCTGGGCAGGGTGCGCCGCCCGCTTCCCGTGGCCAAGGCGCTGGACGACGTGCTCGTGGCCTACGAGATGAACGGGAAGCCGCTGCCGCCCGACCACGGCCATCCGGCCCGGCTGGTGGTGCCGGGCTGGGTGGGCATCGCCTCGATCAAGTGGCTGGGTGACATCGAGGTGTCGGCGGCGCCGCTGGAGTCGCCGTGGAGCACGCGGCTCTACCGCATGCACGGCCCCGGTCACCCGCCCGGCGGCGGCCCGCCGCTGACCGGGGTGGGGGTGAAGAGCGCCTTCGAACTGCCCTGGCCGGCCCGCCTGGAGGCGGGGCGCGAGCATCTGCTGCGCGGCCGTTCGTGGTCGGGTGGCGGGCGCGTCGTCCGGGTCGAGGTCAGCGACGACGAGGGCGTGTCGTGGCGGCCGGCCCGCCTGCGCGACGACCGCCACCCGCGCGGCTGGGTCCGCTGGACCTTCCCCTGGACCCCGCGGGAGACGGGAAACCTCCGGCTGCTCGTCCGGGCCGCCGACGAGAGCGGCGCGGTGCAGCCCGACCACGCGGCGTACAACCTCCTCGGCTACGGCTTCGACGCCGTGGTGCGCCACCCCGTCGTCGTGAGCTGACCCCCGCCGGCCGGTTCGGCATGCCATGAGCAGAATGCTCCCGGCTTGGCCGGATGGGGCCCTGGTCGAGGATTTTCCGGTAAAGCGAGTAGGAAATATTGACTTTTCGGTCCGATGATCGTACGTTCGGTGGTATGAGCCAGGGCGTTCGTCTGACCCGGCGTTCGAGCGTGGACTTCGGCCACGTCGCCAGCGCGCAGTGTCGTTGATCGTGAATCTTCCGTCGTCTTCGAGTCGATGAGGGGCCGGCCGAGAGCGTCGGCCGCCCCCTTCGCGAGCCGTACGCGACCACGTCACGTACGGTCCCGCCTCCATCCGAATCCCTGATCCCGCGCGCCGCGGTGCCCGCGGCGGGCGGGATCGACCTTGTGAGCAGCCGCGACTTTCCGGAGGTTTGCCATGACGGAGACTCTGCTCGGCCCCGGCCTCGACGCCGACGACTACAAGCGTGCGCTGGACGCCGACGGCTACAGACGTGCCCTCGCGGTGCACGCGGCGGGAGTCGTCGTGATCACCGCGCAGAGTGGGGGAGTGCCGGTGGGGTTGACCGCGACCTCGTTCTCCTCGGTCAGCCTTGACCCGCCCCTCGTCTCCTTTTATGTCGACCAGTCGTCCACCACCTGGCCGTCGTTGCGCGAGGCGGACCACTTCGCCGTCAACGTCCTGGCCAGCGACCAGGCCGATCTCGCCGCCCGGTTCGCCCGCAAGGGAATCGACCGGTTCGCCGAGCCCACCCGATGGCGGCCCGGCCCGCTCGGGGCGCCGCTGCTCGAAGACGTGTCCGCGCATCTGATCTGCCTGCCGTACGAGCGGGTCGGCGTGGGCGACCACGTCCTCGTCGTGGGGCTGGTCACCGAGGCCGAGGTGCGCGGGCCGGGGCGTCCCTTGCTCTACCACCAGGGCCGCTTCGGCCGGTTCATCGCCCACGCGTGACCCCGCTTCGCACGAACACCCGTCCCGATCTGGAGGACCGTCTGTTGACCATTCGTACGCATTCCGACGCGGACTCAGGACACGCCGAACGGCACGAGGGGATGGTCTCGTGAGTTCTCTCGTGGTGCTGGTCGGCAATCCGCGCGGTGGTTCCCGGACCCACCTCGCGGCCGTGGCGGCGGCCGAGGCGGTGGGACGCCGGATCGGGCACGAGACGGCCCCCGAGGTCGTGGACCTGTCCGCGATCGGGCCGCACCTGTTCGCCCCCGGGCCCTCGCCGACCGTCGAGGTGGCGCTGGAACTGGTCGCCGGAGCGCAGGTGCTCCTGGTGGCGAGCCCCACCTACAAGGCCACCTACACCGGCCTGCTCAAGGCGTTCCTCGACCGCCTGCCCGGCGGCGCGCTGACCGGGACGGTGGCCCTGCCGCTGCTGGTCATGGGATCCCCCCGGCACGCCCTGGCCGTCGAGCTGCACCTGCGTCCCGTGCTGGTCGAGCTGGGCGCGCTCGTGCCCACTCCCGGCCTGGCCCTGCTGGAGGCCGAGATCCCCGACCTCGACCGGGTCCTCGCCGACTGGACGGAGCGCGTCGTCCCGCAGGTGACCGCGGCACTGGGGTCGGCATTGGGGTCGGCACTGGGGCAGCCGCACGGTCGTCTCGTCGAGCCGACCTGACCCTTCGACAACCATCGGCCGACCGCAAGGAGACTTCATGACCACCCAGGCGCCCGCGTACGCCAGTCCCGCGGACGTCGCCGCCTACGGCCCGTACGGGCCGGGCAGGACCGACCGTCCGGGACCTCTGTATCCCTTCCAGGGCAGGATCACCGCCGACGGCTCCAGCGGCCACCCCGCCGAGCCCGGCCGCTATCACCTCTACGCCTCCTTCACCTGTCCGTGGGCGCAGCGCGCCGTCATCGTGCGCGACCTCGCCGGGCTGCGTGACGTCGTGTCGGTGTCCTACGTGGACGACGACCGGGACGGCCGCGGCTGGGCCTTCCGCGAACGTCGCGGGCCCGACCCGGTCAACGGCTTCACGCTCCTCAGCGAGGCGTACGACGCCACCGAGCCCGGATATCCCGGCCACATCTCGGTGCCGGTGCTGTGGGACCGGCGGACGAGCCGGATCGTCAGCAACGACTTCGCGCGGATCCCCTTCGACCTCGGCACCGCGTTCGCCGAATGGGCCACCACGGACCTCTACCCCCCGGACCTGCGCGACGAGATCGAGTCCCTGGACGAGGAGATCGCGCGCGACCTCGCCCAGGGCGTACGGCAGGTCGCCGGAGCGGCCACCCAGGAGGAGTACGAGCGGCGGCGCGCCGCGGTGGCCGCGGCGCTGGACCGCTACGACGCCCGCCTGGCCGGACGGCGATACCTGTTCGGGGAGCGCCTCACCGAGTCCGACGTGCAGCTGTGGGTGTTCCTGGTCAGATACGACCTGCTGCACAATCCGCTCGCCCGGATCACCAGGCGTCCGCTGACCTCCTACCCCCACCTCTGGGCGTACGCCCGCGACCTCTACCGGATCCCCGCGTTCCGCGAGACCACCGACTTCGCCGCGTTGCGGCTCACCGCCGGGCCCGCTCACCCGGGCGACGGGCCGGTGCGGATCGCGGTCGAGCCGCATCAGGCCGACTGGGACGAGGCGCACGGACGCGAGGCGCTCGCCGGGCGTTCCACCGGCGCGCTCAGCGCGCCTGGAAAGTGAGTGGACCTTCATGCGCGGCTGATCCCCCTGACGCCCGGCGCGCGGACGTCAGGGGGATCGAGTGGCGTTACCAGGCGGTCGCGCCGCCGTCGACCGCGTAGTTGGCGCCCGTGATGTACGCCGCCCGGTCGGAGGCGAGGAAGGCCGCCAGCTCGACGATCTCCTCAGGCCGGCCGAAACGCTTGAGGAGCGTCTTGCGCGTGATCGCGTCCCTGGCCGCCTTGTTGTTGCCGAGATCGCGGTCGCTGGCCGGGGTGAGGATCGGCCCCGGGCTGATCGCCACCGCGCGGATCCCGTGGCGCGCGCCTTCGAGCGCGAACTGCCGGGTCATGCCGATGACTCCGGCGTTCGCCGCGCTGTGCGCGACCATCGGGGGGACCTCACCGGCGATCATGCCGGCCATGGAGGCGACGTTGATGATGACGCCGCCGCCCCGCCGCACCAGATGCGGCCACGCGAACTTCGACACGAAGAAGGGATTGTCGAGTTCGCTGGCGATGGTCGCCCGCCAGTCCTCCACCGAGAAGTCCGGCACCGGCCCGAAGCGGGGCCTGGCCGCGTTGTTGTAGACGATGTCGAGCCCGCCGTACGCAGCCACGGCGTCCTGCACCAGCCGCCGCGCCTGTTCCGGGTCGGTGAGGTCGACGGGCGCGATGCCCGTCATGTCACCTCCGGCACGGCGGACGAGTTCCACCGTCTCGTCGTTGGCCTCGACCTGGATGTCGCACCCGACGATCTTCGCGCCCTCTCGTGCGAAGACCAGCGACGCGGTCCGGCCCTGACCTCCGGCGGTGCCGGTGATCAGCACCACCTTGCCGTCAAGCGTTCCCATGAGTTCCTCCTGATCCCCGAGTCAGTGCGAACTCAGCTGGCGCGCAGCGGCGCGAGCGCCCTGCTCCACGCCACGACCTGGTCCAACATCGCGGTGAGCGAGTCACGCTGGAAATCGTTGGGCGTGAACACGCTGAAGTCCTTGAAGTCGGTGAAGAGCGACAGCGCCACCTGAGCCCGCACGTCGGCCATCTGGAGCTCCGCGGCGATCAGGCGGAGGTGCTCCACCGCACGGGTGCCGCCGACCGAGCCGTAGCTGACGAAACCGACGGCCTTGTTGTTCCACTCGCTGTACAGGAAGTCGATGGCGTTCTTCAGCGCGCCCGATGTCGAGTGGTTGTATTCGGGCGTCACCATGACGAACCCGTCGAACGAGGCGACCTTGTCGGCCCACGCCATGGTGTGCGGCTGGGTGTACTGGCCCAGCGACGGCGGCAGGGTCTCGTCGAGGTGGGGGAGCTTGTAATCGAGCAGGTCGACGAGCTCGAACTCCGCGTCGGCCCGCTGTCCCGCGACCTGGTGCACCCAGCGGGCGACGGCCTCGCCGTTCCGTCCGGGGCGGGTGCTGCCGAGGATGATCCCGATCCTGGTCATGACGATCTCCACTTCTGCGAGAGATGATTGCTTCGCGAAGAAAACATATGGGGTACTTCGTTCGTGAAGCAAGTAGAATGTGGCCATGACCACATCGCAGCCAGTGCCGCCGGTGCAGTCGCTGACCTCCGAGGAGGAGGCGTTGATCCGGGCGTTGCCTCGCCTGATCTACGCGCTGCCCCGCGCGATCGACGCCGACATGGTGCGGGAACACCGGATGCCGCTCATCGAGTGGATCGCCCTGATGCGGTTGTCGGAGGCGCCGCGGCGGCGGATGCGGATGGGGGAGCTCGCCGTCGCCTGCGAGCTCTCCCTGAGCGGCATGACACGCATCGTCACCGTCCTGGAACGGCAGGGCCTGGTCGAACGGGTCAGGTGCGACGACGACGCCCGCGGGTTCAACGCCGTCCTCACCGACGCCGGCCTCGCCCGCCTGGAAGAGGTGTGGCCGAGCAACCTGGCCAGCGTGCGCCGGCACTTCCTCGACCATCTCGAAGGCGTCGATCTCGCCCGCCTCGCCCGTGCGATCCAGAACGTGGCGAGCAACGCCTGACCCGGCCCCCGCCTTCCCCCCACCGGCCGGGCCGCCCCGCGTTCGACCGGTGGTGTGGTCAGCCGGCCTGGCCGGATCGACGCTGCACGCGGGCCACGCCAGGGCCCGCCCGCTCGTCTAAGCTGGGGTGCACCCGGTGGATCGGCAGGAGGTGAGGCGTCGTCATGACCGTTCAGCGAGACGACGCATTCGGTCAGGAGATCGAGCGGACCTTCACCGCCGTGCGGGCGGCCCTGCCTGCCGTCAACGTCGCCGCGTTCGACGCCGAGCTCGAAGCGATCACCCACGCACCCGTCGTCGACCTGGCCGCGCTGGATGACTTCCTGAGCGGGTGGTGGCGCATCGCCACGCGCGCCGCTCGCGATCCCCAGGACTGGCAGCGGATGAACGACGAAGCCGACCAGATCCGATCCGGAAGACGATCGTCGGGCCCCACCCTGGCCGAGGTCTTGGCCCGACGCGGAGTCCAACTGTAGGTGTACGCCGTCCACGTGGGCAGCGAGGTCGCTGAAGCCCAGATCGATGACCTCTCCGATCCCGAAGTCGATGTCCTGCTGGAGATCTACGAGGTTCTACGGCTGACTCCCGGCAACGGCCGCATGCTCAGCCCCAGAGGCAACATGTACGTGTGGGACTACAAGGGGATCTCGGTGACCTACATCCTGCTCGCCGAGCAGGGTGAGGTGGCCGTACTGCGAGTGGATCGCTTTCCTGTCTGACCGCCCTTGCCGGTGCCACGTATCCGTGGGGGCCATCGCGTCGTACGCGACCGCGCGCGACGTGCCGCGCACCCGGGTCGTGTTCTGCGACGCCGTCGCCTACGACGCGGGATATCTGCCGGTGGAGGACGTCGCCCCGGCGCGTTCCTGCCGTTCGCCACACGCTGCCCGGTCTTCCGCATGAGCTGACGGACGCCGCCCGCGCCCGGTCTCGCCGGGCGCGGGCGGCAGTCACGAGGGCATGGTCACGGACGGCAGCGGTCGGGGTCGGTGCGCAGGAAGGCGTCCCGGCCCGTCCGCACGGTTTCGTCGCCGCCCGCCCAGGCCAGCACCTGCCCGTCGCCGAGACCGGACAGGTCGGCCGTGGTGAACGGCACCCTGCCCCGCAGGTTCACGCCGTCCGCGTAGCCGTTGACGGTCGCGACATAGGGCACGCCCTCCCGCAGCGCGGTGAGGCTGTCGTCGGTACGCCGCCAGCCCTCGGGCGGTGCCTGGAACGCCCGGATGTCCCGCACCGCCGCGCCGGTGCCGCCGTTGTGCACGCTCCAGGCGAGCGTCCGGCCGCCCTGGGTGTCCTCCAGGACCGTGAAGTCCTGGGCAGCGTAGCCGGGGCAGTCGGCGAGCAGCAGCCTGACGCCGCCGTCCTCGGCGCGTTCGACGGCGAGGACGCCCTTGGGCTGGGGGGTGCCGTCGCAGGCCGCGGCGAAGAAGGCCAGGGCGGTCAGGGCGGCGGCCGCGTACCCCGGCCCCGGCCTTCTTCTGCGTGTCATCGTCGTCCTTCCCTCCTGTCGTCCCGGAGTCACCGGGCTCGGGTGGTCTCTAGTTCGCCGGACCCCATTGCAGCGGTTGCCATCTGACGTAGCCGCCCCACCACAGGTTGGCCTCGACTTCGAAGCTGTTGGTGGCGTACGGGGTGCCGGTGGTGTGTCGCGAATACAGGGTGGCAGCCCCGTAGGCCGCGATGAACTCGGTGGCGTTCTTGTAACGCGCCCACTGCGCGGAGTGCACGGCCTCGTGTCTTTCGATGTCGGGCCCGTACTTCTTCGCCGCCTCCCGCCCGGCGACCTTCGCGATGTCCTCCCGCGCCTGCTTCTCGTCCCGCAGCCGGCTCTCGAACTCCTTCTTCGAATATGGGAAGAAGTGCACGTCGCCGACCGTCATCGGCTGGTCGCCGCCCGGGGAGCCGCCGTAGCAGACGTACTGCCGGGCCCGCCGTTCGCATCCCTCGCTGGCGAACGTCTCGTACGTCACCGCCAGCGCGTTCGCGCCGTTGAAGTTGTTGTTCCAGTGGAACGGGTGGGTGAGCAGCGCCTTCAGCAGGTTGACGCCGTTGTCGTGCTTGACCGGCTTGCAGTGGCAGCCCCCGGCCGGCGGCTTGGGCGACGGGCCCGGGGACGGGCTCGGCGTCGGGTAGCTCTTCTTCCCGGACTGCTTCTTCTTGCGGTACGCGGCGCCCTTGGCGGGGTCGACCTTGCCCGTCTTCGGGTTGTACCCGACGCTCTTCTGCGTCTCCTTGTCGCAGTACTTGAGGTCGTACTGGCACGAGTTGGGCCGCGAGCCGATCTCCTCGCCCGTCGGGTCGCTGAACGTGGCGGGGTTGTTGTTCCCGTACGAGTAGCCGTTGAGCGACTGGGCCTGGTCGGTGGACAGCACCGGGTCGACGCTCAGGAACCTGCCGACGACCGGGTCGTACATGCGGGCCCCGACGTAGGTGAGCCCGGTGGCGGCGTCGGCGGGCTTGCCGAGGAACCCCTTGTCGTCGGGCCACGCGCCGCCGACCGTGTCCCCGCGCGGCGCGCCGAACGGCGTCGTGAACCGCTTGCTGATCGCCTGCCCGGCCGCGTCGACCGCCAGCGAGGACGTGCCGTGCTGGTCGCCGGCGAGGAAGGAGACCGCGTTCTTCCCGGCCTCCGTCGTCCGCACCGCGATCACCTGCGTGTCGGCGGCGTAGAAGCGGCTGGCCCAGGTCGTGACGGTGCCGCCGGTCTTCTTCGAGTGGATCTCGGTGGCGCCCAGGTAGAGCACGCTCTCCCCGTCGCCCACCGCGCGGCGGATCAGCAGCGCCCCGTCGGCGTCGTACAGGTAGGCCGTCTTCTGCGTGCCCTGGGTCAGGGTCGCGATGCGGCCCTGTGCGTCCCAGGTCAGCACCTGGCCGTTGCGGCCGGTGGTGTTGCCGGACTTGTCGTAGGAGTAGGTGGCGGTCGCACCCGTGCAGGAGCCGGTCACGACCGCGGTCAGGGCGTGCCGCTTGGCGGTGTCGCCGTAGCAGTACGCCGAGGTGGTCGCGGTGGAGCCGTTGTAGCGCGTCTCCGTCGCCCGCAGGCCCGAGGTGTTGTAGGTGTAGGCGGTCCGGTACGGCGCGGCGCCGCCCAGCGTCTTGCTGGTGCAGTCGTCGGTGGCCGGCGTCCACGCCTCGGTCAGCCGCCGCTGCCCGTCGTAGGCGAAGCACTGGATGTCGCTCTGCCCGGCGCCGTCCTGCGTGGGGGTGTCGGCGATCTCGGTGACGTTGCCCGCGTCGTCGTAGTGGTAGGTCAGGTCCTGCGGCTTGACCGGTGTGGACTGGGTGGTGACGAAGGACCGCGTCAGCCGGTCGGTGCCCTCCTCGTAGGTGTTGTTGAGGAACGTCTTCTTGGCCTGCGAGGCCCCGGACAGGCCGAGGGTGAACTGCAGGGGCTGGCCGAGCGCGTTGTAGTCGGCCTTCTGCAGATAGTCGGTGGTGCCGGTCAGCCCGTTGACCTGTCCGGTCGGGGTGTAGCTCAGGCTGATCCGCTCCTCGGCCAGGCCGCCCGCCGCGGGCTCGGTGGAGCTCTTCAGCGTGCCGTCGAGGTTGTAGTCGCTGCCGAAGACGTAGCGGGTCTTCGCCGCTCCGGACAGCACCATCGGGTCGTTCGGGTCGATGTCGATCTCGGTGCTTGTGGCCCGATACTGGCCGTCGTACGCGAGGATCTTCTTCGTGTACGCCTTGCCGGAGACGCCGCCGTCGTAGCTGGTGGACGAGGCGAGCTGGCCCTTGGCCACGGTGTCGTAGGTCCAGGCGGCCAGCTTGTTCGCGTCGGTCCGCGACCCCGACCACAGCCCGGTCTTACGGCCGAGCTCGTCGTAGCCGTACAGCAGGACCGTGCCGTTCGCACCGGTCACCGTGTCGATCTGGTCGAGCGGGGTGTAGCGGAGGGTGCTCGCGCCCTTGTCGGGGTCGCTGATGCCGGTCTGCCGCCCGAACAGGTCGTAGGTGTAGGACCACTTCGCGCCGTCGGGGGCGGTGACGGTCAGCTCCTTGCCGTCGGGCCGGTAGGTGAAGGACGTGGAGGTGTACCCGCTGGATGCCATCCCGCCGAACTGGGTGTCGGCGGGGGAGGGCGAGTTGTACTCGCGCCGTTCCACCGTGCGGCCGAGGGCGTCGGCGATGGTGCGGACCGCCGAGCCGCCGGTCACCGTGCTCGCGGCGGTGGAGTCGCCGGTGTAGGTCGTGGTGGTCGTCCACTTCTCCACGCCGTACGACAGGAACGTGCTGCGGATCTGCCGTTCTGCGCCGTCGAAGACGAGGTTCGTCTGCTTGGGCGCCTCGCCGTACTCCTCCCGGGTGTAGGTGGCGTTCGGCGTCTGCTTCGAGTCGAAGATGTCGGCGTAGGTCTCGTAGGCGAGGCCACGCGAGTCATAACGGGTGTCGGTCAGCAGCCGTCCGCCGTTCGGCGTCGGCCTCTGCGTCTGCATCGGCCGCAACAGCGAGTCGAAGATCTCGTACGACCAGCTCGCCGTGGTGGACGACTTGACGACCGAGGTGCCGATGGCGGGCGCCTTGCCCCGCTGGTAGACGTAGGAGAAGGCGTAGGTGGGGGTCTGCCCGCCGTCCTTGCTGCGGTCGGGCAGCCACACGCCGGTCAGCCGCCCGAGGGCGTCGTAGGTCTGCTCGGTCTTGCCGTTGTTGGGGTCGTAGGTGCGCACCGGAAGGCCGCGCGTGCCGTCGAGGAACGTCGTCACCTTCTGCTGCTTGGCGTTGGTCTCCACCGTCTTGGTGAGGACCCCGGCGCCGGCCGGCGTGTACGCCGTGGTGGTGGCGTTGCCGCCCGCGTCGGTCACGGTCAGCGGCCTGCCCAGCGTGTCGTAGGTCGTCGACTCGGTGCGCTGCCAGCCGGTCGGCGGGCGGTCGTCGCCGGTGACGGCCGACGGATAGCCGGTGGCCCGGCCCGTCCAGGTGGCGTCGCCCTTCACCGGCTTCTGGCTCGCCGACCACCCGGTCGCGGCGGTGTCGTCATACACGGTGGCCGTGTCGGACAGCACGTCGCCGCTGGTGGCGGAGTCGGCGGGCAGCGACAGGTCGGCCTCCTTCACCGAGCAGGCGCGGCCGACCACCCGGGTGCGGGAGACGAGCGAGTTCAGGCCCTTGGCGTCGTCGCGGGCATACCAGGTGCGGGTGCAGGTCTCGTCGCCGCTCTTGGCGATGTCGCCCGTGCTGTCCTGCGTGACCGCCATGCCGTACGAGTCGTACGTCGTGGAGGTGGTGACGGTGCGCCAGGTCTTGGGGATGGTCAGGTAGGTGTGCTCGGAGGTCTTGCCCGTGCGCACGTAGTAGGCCTCGGTGTCGGCGTACGACTTGTGCTGGGTGGCGGTCTTCGCCGACCAGGGGTCGTTGACCGTCACGTCGACCGGAGTGGACCCGTCGTAGCTGATCTCCTCACGGGTGAATCCGGCGTACTGCTCGGAGTCGGTGATGTCGGGCACGTCGAGTCCGGCGACGTCGAGGCCCGGCACGGTGGCGGAGCGCCGCTTGTCGGGGTCGACCGTCCGCGGGCTGGCCGACTTCAGCAGCCGGTCGCCGTTCATGCCCTGCAGGTAGACCGACACCATCTTGGTGCGGGTGCCGTCGGCGTCGCCGACGTACGTCGTGACCTTCTGGTAGCCGCGCCACAGCGACCAGGTGCGCTCGTCGCTCGGGGTGAACGGGCTGTCGTTGTAGCGCCAGCCGGGGGTGGAGTATTCGTAGGCGTACTCGACGAGCGGGTTGTGCCCGGCCGGGTCGGCGATGTTCACCGCGAGCACGCGGTATTTGTTGAACCAGTCGATGGAGGCCTCGGTGGCGCCGTTGATGTGCCAGAACTGCGGATAGCACGACAGGGAGTTGTCGTCCTCGGCCTTCGGCATCTTCGAGCCGCGCACGCACTCGGGCTCGTTGTAGCTGACCGTGGTGATCGCGCCGGTCTCCGAGGTGATCGTCTCGATGCGCGGCCTGGTCAGCGGCAGGATGTTGCCGCCGCCCGGCTGGGTGCCGCCGTCGACCCGGTTGGGCCGCATGGTGTAGGTGAACGAGACGGGGTCCAGCGTCAGCGGCGTGTCGGCGGTGGAGCCGGTCCGGACGATCGACATCAGCGACAGCGTCTGGTCGACGGAGCTGCCGATGTCGCCGCCGTCCAGGTACTTCTGGGTGAACGCCCACGAGTCGACCGGCTTGTACGCGGTGCCGGACAGGACGCTCGTCTCGATCTTCACCAGGCGCTTGCGGCTGAAGAAGGCCGGGCTCTCGGCGTGGCAGTCGTCCTTGTCGGCGTCCTTCTTGCAGATGGCGTCGAAGGGGACGTCCGGCCAGTTCTCGGCGGTGTCCTTGGTGAGGCTGCCGCAGTCGGACGCCGTGCAGCGCTCGGCGTAGGAGAAGGCCACCTTGTAGGGCGCGTCCACCGTGAACAGCGTGTCGGACCGCTGCCCGTAGAGGATCTTGTCGAGGTAGCCGCCGCGGACGTAGGAGGTGGTCGCGGTGTTCGACTTGTTCTTCCGGTAGTAGTTGGTCTCCGCCGTGTACCAGTACGTCATGGCGTTGCCGTGGGTGTCCTCGACGTAGTCGAGGTTCCACCGCCATGCCTGGGTGACCCAGCGGTCGGCGAAGGAGCCGCCCTTGCTGTAGCCGGGCTCGCCGGAGTCGTCGCCGTACACCGGGACGGTGAAGACCGAGTTGGTCCGCTGGCTGCCCGCGCCGCTCAGCTTGTTGAGGCCGAAGACGTACCTGGTGCCGTCGCCGGTGATGACGGTCCAGTATTCGCCGTCGTCGTCGCCGTTGTCGGCGCCCGTGGAGTGGATGACCGTGGAGGCGTCGTCGTTCTTCAGCCGCCACTTGCCGCTGGTGTCGTCCTTGACCAGCTCGGTGGACTTGCCGTTGAGCACGAGCGAGGCGTTGTCGTACTTCCAGCACAGGTCGTACTGCTTGTCGTGGCCGTCCTCGTCGCAGGTGCCGAACTGACGGTCGATGTAGGAGGTCGCCGCGGTCTCGAAGCCCTCCCCGAGCGAGGTGCCCTGGTTGTTGCTGGTCGAGGTGCGCCCGTCCACGCTGCCCGAGTCGTACGACAGGTCGAGCGCGGGCGCCGGACCCGCCGCAGGCTCCACCGGGGCGATCGGATAGGACCAGGAGAAGGAGCCGGAGTTGCCGCCCGCCTGCCAGGTGGACGACGCGGAGAGCGGGGTGGCGGCGTAGTTGCCGCTGCCGTCGGCCGCCTCGCCGCCCTCACCGGGGGCGTCGGCGGTCACGGCCAGCACGGCCGGGGCCGCGTCGAACGCGACCTGCGCCGAGAGGGTCTGCGCCGTGGCCGAGTTGCCGGTGTCGAGCGGGGTCCGGGTGCGGCACTCCTCCCGCTCCGGGGTGGTGGCGGCGCAGGCGGGCAGCCGCACCAGGCGCAGCCGGCCGCTCCACCCGCCGCCGTACGCGGAGGCGAAGGCGGCGTAGCCGACGCGCAGCGTCGCGGTGCCCGGGGCCTGCGCCTCCGCGGTCAGCAGCACGCCGTCCACACCGGCGGCCTCGGCGGCGGCGCGGTCGAGCACCCGCACCCGGGCCGTCCGCGCACCCGCGGCCTGCGCGTCCGGAGCGGGGGCGGCGCTGCCGGGGGCGGCGCTGTCAGTGGGGGCGCTGCCGGGGGCGGCGCTGTCAGTGGCGGCGCTGTCAGTGGGGGCGCTGTCAGTGGGGGCGCTGTCCAGGCCCACCGGGAGCCCGCCCACGCTGACGGTCTGCCCGCCGCCGATCGGCACGTCGGCCTCGCCCGCGCCCGGCCACCGGGCGGCCTCGCGCTCCTTGGCGGCCCGGTCGGCGGCGGCGTCGTTGCGCGCCCGGGACGCGGCGACCAGCTCCCTGGCCTCCTTCGCCCCGCTCGCGTCCATGGCCCTGACCTTGCTGGACCGTTGCTTCTGCACGGGAGGGGCGCCGGGCGGGCCGTGTTCCGCGGAGACGACGGCCGCCGAGGCCGTCGTCACCCCGACGGGTAACGAGATCACCACCGTCAACGCGGCCACCAGGGCAGCACGAATTGAGGGCCGTCGCATGACCCAACCTCCTCAAGAGGAAACGAGAGAACCCGCGGACCAACCGGGGGAAGATGCGGGAGCCGCGGGGACCGGCGGCCGGCCGGTCCCCGCGGCTTTCGTCAGTCGCCGATGACGGCGTCCAACTGGTCGGAATCGGCCATGGCGCCCGCCCACAGCCGCAGATCGGTGATCCTCGCGGGGAGGAAGTGACCCCAGGAGGTCGCGCTGAAGCCCTTGCCTGCGGCGAAGTCGCCCGACCCGGGCACGGCGGTGTAGGCCATGTCGAGGTCGTTCTGCTCGTGGCCCACGTAGAGCCGCACCACGCGCCCGTTCGCCGCCAGGGCGTCGTACACGCCGGTCAGGCGCACCGGGCTGTCCAGGCTGGCCGTGGTGTCGGAGCTCACCCAGGTCTTCGTGCCGTCCTTGTTGACCCGGCCGAAGCGCCAGTAGCCGACCGGCACGCTGACCTCGTTGCCGTCGTCGTCGAGCTGCGTCTCCTTGCCGGTCAGCTCGAACCACAGGCCCCACGACGATCCGTCGGCGGTGCGCTGCCCGGCCACCTGGCCGATGGTCCCGATCGGCTTCGACACGATCTTGTCTCGGTCGAGCTCGACCTTCACGGTGACCGTGAACGACCCGGTGTCGTCCACGACCGGGCCCGCGGTGGTGGCGGCGTCGTCCACGCCGTCGAGCACCAGGCCCTCGCCGTCCAGCGACGCCCCGCCGGCCAGCGCCAGCGCCCGGCCGTACCCCGACAGCGAGTCGGGCAGCTGCGTCCCGGCGGCGCCCGCCGGGTCCCAGTCGGCCACCAGCTCCACGTCGTTGCGGCCGGACGCCGGCGACTCCGACCGCGCCTCCGCCGCCACCTCCTCCGGGGTCAGGACGCGCTGCCAGGCGGCGACCTCGTCGATCGAACCGGGGAAGTAGTGCTGGAAGATGTTGGCCCACTTGTAGCGGCCGATCTCGAACGGTCCGGGGGCCGACCACAGGGCCGGCGCGGTCTTGCTGCCCTGCGGCACGCCGTTGATGTAGAAGCTCAGCTGCTGCGTCGCCGGGTCGTAGGTGCCGGCGAGGTGGGTCCAGACGTTCACCCGGGAGGTGCCGTTCTTGCCACAGACCGAGGGGTAGGCCCCACCCGTCGCCTCGTCCTTCTCCTTCACGCCGAAGCAGAAGGCGCCGTAGTCCTTCTCGTGGAAGAGCAGGAAGGGGCTGTAGCCCGAGCCGTCCTGCGACAGGACGATGCCGTCGTCGCTCACCTTGTCGAGCCGCACCCAGGCGGCGACCGTGTAGGCCGACCTGGTCTCCAGCACGGGCCCGGACGTCGCGGCGTACGCCGACGTGCCGTTCAGGCCCAGCCCCTTGTCGACCTTGGGGGTGGCCAGTGCGTTGCCGGCGTCGTCATACCAGACCTCGCCGCGGCGTCCCCGGGCGTCCCGTACGGCGCCGCCGTAGAGCGTGGCGTCGTGGTGCCCGCTGCCCTTGTCGACGGCGACGCCGGAGTCCTCGTCGAAGTGCCACCTGCCGACCGGGCCCGCGCCCGCGGCGACCAGGAAGTCGACGACCGTGGTCGCGCCGTATCTGCCGACGTTGTCCTTGGCCCGCACGTACAGGCTGTACGTCCCGGCGGCCGGTGGGGTGATCACCACCTTGGCGGTGGCCCCGGTGATGTCGGACGACCAGGCCGAGCTGGTGGACGCGCGGTATTGGTAGGCGACGTTGTTGGTGTCGCCGGACGCCGGGCCGAAGGTGACGGTGGTGCTCTGCCCGGGTCCGCCGGCCGGCGTGCAGCTCGTGGTCGTGCACGGCGTATAGGGCGCGCCGAGCGCGACCACGGGCGCCTTGGGCGCGGTCGGGTCGACCTTGAAGTAGCACCATCCGGCGCTCAGGTAGCTGCTGGTCCCGGCCAGCCACTTGGTGTAGTTGCTGTAGTAGGACCGCGTCCACGAGTCGTAGCGGTAGAGCACGCCCTCCGACAGTGTCGGGGCGTCGGCGGTCACCTTCACGTTGTCGCCGACGTGCCCGCTCGTCGGCCGCTCGATGGTGGAGAACGCCTGTGTCCACGTGCCGTCGGCGTTCTTCTTCTGCACGTAGAACGCGCCCCGCAGCATCGCGCCGGACTCGCCGCCCGCGAGGGTCTGCGGCGTGTTCGCCATGGTCGGGGTGGGGTCGGAGACGATCGCGGGCGCCGACTCCTTCGTCTCGCAGACGGTGCCCGAGCCGGTGACGAGGCCGACGCCGGTCGGCACTCCCGGCATGCCGACATAGTCGACGACGAGCACGGCGTCGTTCCTGAACCGCTTCCAGGCGGAGGTGTCGCCCTCGTCGTGTGCCCGCAGCTCCAGCGTGAGCTTGGAGAACTTGCCCGCCGCGAAGTCCTTCACGGTCGGGGTCAGGTTCTCGTTGGTCTCGTCCGGGTTGTCCTTGAACTCGATCGGCGCGGTCGGCTGGTCGGGGTCGCAGGCCGAGCCGCGGCCCGCCGACACGTTGCGGTCCACCATCCAGTCGAGCTCCTTGGGCCGGCCCGACCAGGTGGTGGAGGAGGTGAAGTTGTTCGTACGGACGAGGTCCACCCACCGGGGGCTGCACTGGAAGGCCCAGGGCTCGGTGACGCGGAACGCGGCGCTGAGCACCTGCTTGCCCTTGAGACTCGCGGGGGAGAACTGGAAGTACAGCCGCTGGGTGTATCCGGGCCCGCAGTAGTAGCCGTTCCAGGTGCCGCAGTGGCCGACGCCCTCACCCTGGTTATTGCTGCCGTTGCCCCAGTTGTACGACTTGTAGCCGTCCGAGCGCAGCAGCGTCCGGTCGGTCTCTCCCCAGGTCACGGTGGGGTCGATGTAGACGGGGTAGGCCGACTCGTCCTTCTGCCGCAGCAGACCGGCGTCGGGCACGAGGGTGAGCGAGTCCGCGCCGACCTGGATGGGCAGCTCGGCGTGCCCCGCCCCGGGAGCGGGGCCGTCGGCCGCCTGCCCCTCGTCCGGAGCGCCTTCCGAGGGCTGCGGCGTCGCCGGCTCCGGCGAGCCGTCCGCGGGCGCGCCCTGAGGAGCGCCGCCCTTCGCGGCCGGAGTGGAGGCTGCGGCCGGGGCCGAGTCGGACGGCACTGGGGAGGACGCGGCGGCGGGGGCGTCCTCCGCCGCGACCTGCCCGGCGGCGGGGTTCCCTGTGGAGTCCCACATCGCGGCGGGAGGCGAGGTGAAGACCTCGGTGGCGTTGCCGTCGGTCGCGGACATGCCGCCGTCCGCGGTCTCCTCCACCTTGAGCCCGGACGACTTCACGGCATACCGGATCTTCGCCAGCGCGGGATTGGCCGCGGCCTGCGGAGTCTTGACGATCAGGACCTGGCGGAAGCCCTCGGTCGTCGCGGTCATCCTGAGGTCGACGTCCGGCAGCACGTTCGGGTAGGTGGCGTTCGGGCCGTCCAGCACCGGCTCGGGCAGGGTTCCCGGCCAGCCCAGCGCGAGGGTGCGGCCGTCCCGGTTCATGGTGACGAGGTTCCCGCCGTCACCGCCTCCGGAGAAGGAGATGCCCACGGCGGCGGCGACCGGCCCCACGCTTCCGTCGGCGCGCCGGGCGAGCGTCGCGTCGGGGGACACCCACGCGCCGTCCGGCCCCTTGACCCGGACGGGGGTGGTCGACTGCTCCAGCCGGAACGACTCGCCGTCCGGATTGGCATACGTGGTGGTGAACTCGGTCCGGGCCTCGGTCACCTCGACCGGTTCCCGGACCTCGGCCGCGCGCTTCAGCGCCTGCTGCCAGCCGTTGAGCGAGCCCGCGTCGGATCCCGTCCGACCTTCCTCCTGTGCCGCCATCGCGGCCGGGGGTGCCCCGGTTCCCACCAGTACACCCGCCACGACCACGGCAGTGAGCGCACGCCAACTCCGCAGTCCGGGAAACCTAAACATGGGTTATCTCCCGTACGAAAATCCGCAAGATCGCCCACATTAAACGTTTACAGTGACCCCCTGTCAACGAAATCTTTTCGCCCACTAAGGAGTTAAGTCATGTTCTCCACATAAAGGGAAAATAAGTGATATTGGGTCTGTAAGTCAGACAAATTGACACTGAGGTGCACACGATGTGCGTCGGCGTGCCAGACCTCCGCCGCGGATGTCGTGCCACGGAGAGCGGGCACTCACGGCGAGTGACGGGGGAGCGGCGGCCTCGGCCCGGCCCGCGCCTCCGTGTCGCCGCGTCTCCGGGTCTCCGCGTCTCCGGGTCTCCGCGTCTCCGGGTCTCCGGGTCTCCGCGTCTCTGCGTCGCCGGGCCCGCGCCGGCCGGTGTCTCAGTGGTCCGGTGTCTCAGCGGTCGTGTTCGCGGTGCAGCGCCGCCAGCTCGGTGCGGTTGGCCACGCCGAGCTTCGCGTACACGTGCGCCAGGTGGGTCTTGACCGTGCTGCGGCTCATGAACAGCCGGCCGCCGATCTCGGGGTTGGACAGGCCCGCCACGGCCAGCCGTACGACCTCCTGCTCCGCGGGGGTGAGGCCGGCCCAGCCGGTGGCGGGACGGCGGCGTCCGCCGTGCGCGCGGCGGATGAAGGCGACGGCTTCCTCCAGCTCCATCCGGCGGCCTTCCGGATCGGACGCGACGCCCGGCCGGTGCGGCCGGGGGTAGCCGAGCTCCTCCCTGGCCCGATCGCACGCGCCCATGATCCGGGCGCCGGTGGTGGCGTCGGTCAGCGCCGCCAGGGCCTCCAGGCTGTCCACGCAGGCCAGGCGGAGGCCGTTGGCGGCGCGTAGGCGCAGGGCCTCCAGATGCAGAGCGACGGCGCGCGCCTCGTCGAGGAACGCCTGCTGCTCCAGGGCGTCGGCGATCAGGCGCGGCATCCCCAGGGCCTCGGCGGCGTCGAGACCGGCCGCGCAGGCGCGGGCCGCGCCCTCCGGGTCGCCGGCCTGCCGCAGCGCCGCCGCCAGAGCGATGCGGGTCTCCGGGGTCAGCAGCTCGTCCGGCTGTTCGCCGCCGCGCCAGGCCGTCTCGCTCCTGAACCACTCGGCCGCCCGCACCGGTTCGCGCCTGCTCAGGCAGAGCCGCCCGATCGTCAGCGCGAGCCCCGGCACGAAAGGCGCCGAGGGCGCCTGGTCCACCAGCCGGATGACCGGGTCGAGGGCGAGCTCGGCGGCCTTGTCGTCGCCCTGCAGGTGGCACACGCGGGCGAGGACGGCGCGCGCCGTACCGGCACGGTGGTAGTCGGCGAGAGGGGCGGCGACCTCGACCGCCTGCTCCGCCAGTGTCCTGGCCCGGCGCAGCTCGCCGAGAAAGGCGCTGCCGAGGGCCATCAGGCCGAGCGCCAGCGCCGCCACGCCACGGTCGCCGCGCCGCAGCAGGCCGCGGACTGGCGTCTCCATCGCCGCCAGCGCCTGGCGATGCTCCTCCCTCATGTGGTGGACCAGGCCGACGAGGACCTGCGCGGCGTCGGCCACGAAGGCGTCGCCGGCCGCGACGGCCTCCTCGCGGACGGCGGCGGCCCGCAGCCGCGCCTCGTCCGGAGAGGTGAGCAGCATGCCGATGGCGCTGAGCGACCCCGCCAGGCAGGCGGTCCGCGGGTCGCCGTGGTCGAGCGCCATGGCCCGGGCGGCGTCGGCCGCGTCGAACTCCAGCCCGGCCGGGTGCGTGGTGTCGGCGACGAGCGCCAGGCCGGTGAGCACGCGGGCCTGCAGCGCGCTGTGCTCGCCGGCGCCCCGCTCGGCCGCCAGCCGGAGCAGCCCCAGGCCCTCCACGAGCCGGCCTTCCAGGTGCCACAGCCAGGCCAGCTCGGCCGCCAGGTGGCGAGCCCGGTCCGTACGGTCGCCGGACAGACCCCATTCGATCGCCGCGCGCAGGTTGGGATACTCCTCGCGCATCCTGGCGCGCCAGGTGTCCTTGTCGCCGTCCAGCAACGGGGCGGCCTCCCGCACCAGGGCCAGGCAGACGGTCAGGTGCCGGTCGCGTACGGCGTCGAGCTCGCCCGCCTCGGCGAGCCGCTCCCACGCGTACCGCCTGACCGAGGACAGCATCCGATAGCGGGTGACGCCCATGCGGGTCTCGGCCAGCAGCAGCGATTTGCCGATCAGCCGGCGCAGGCCCGTGAGCAACTCCACCCGGCCATGGCCGTCCAGCACGCCCTCGGCGGCGGCGAGGGTGAAGCCCGGCTCGAACACGCCCAGCCGGCGAAACAGCACCTGGTCGCGCTCCTCAAGCAGGTCGTGGCTCCAGGCCATGGACGCCGCCAGCGTACGGTGCCGCAGCGGCGCCCCCTGGTGGCCGGTGACCAGGATCGCGAACCGGTCGTCCAGCTCGGCGTGGATCTCCTGTGGCGTCAGCGTGCCGGTCCAGGCGGCGGCCAGCTCCACCGCGAGAGGGATGCCGTCCAGGCGGGCGCAGATGTCGCGCACCGCGGTCAGGGCCTCCTCGGTGCGCGGCACGTCGTGGCCCCGGTCGAGGAAGAGGGCGACCGCGTCGTTGGCGTCCAGGGGCGGGACCCGCCAGACCAGCTCGCCGGGCAGGCCGAGCGGCTCCCGGCTGGTCGCCAGGACGGTGACGTGCGGGCAGTGGCGCAGCAGGCCCGCCACCACCCCGGCGACGCCGTCCAGCAGGTGCTCGCAGTTGTCCAGCACCAGGAGCAGCTCGCGCTCGCGCAGCTGCCTGGACAGCGCGGCGGTCTCGTCCGAGTCGCCGGCCAGGAGCACCCGCAGGACCGTCGCGACGAGGCGCGGCACCGCCGCCGGGTCGGTCTCCTGCGCGAGGTCCGCCCACCACACGCCGTCGCGCGGCGGGCGCGCCGGCCGCGCGGCGAGCCGGGCCGCCAGCCGGGTCTTGCCGCAGCCGCCCGCGCCGGTCAGGGTGACCAGCCGCGACTCGCCCAGGGCCTTCCCGATCACGTGCAGCTCGGCCCGGCGGCCGACGAACGAGGTCAGCTCCGGCGGCGGAGCGCCGTCGTCGGCCAGGTTCGCGTCGGGCATATCGGCCATCTGGCCGATGTTAGCCACTGCCGCCCCGGCGAGACTCGCCTCATGACAGCGAACCGCACCGTAATCGGCAACATCACCCTCTCGCTCGACGGCCGGATCCACGGCCCCGGCGGCGAGTACGACATGGGCTGGATCGTCCCCCACGCCGTCAGCGACGCGGCCCGCGACCACATGGTGAAGGTGACCTCCGGGGCCACCACCGCGCTGCTGGGCCGCAGGAACTACCAGGGCTTCGGCGGCTTCTGGCCCGCCGTGGCCGACGACGAGTCGGCCGACCCCCGCGACCGGGCCTTCTCCCGGTGGCTGAACACCGTCGAGAAGATCGTCTTCTCCACCACGCTCACCGAGGCGCCATGGCAGAACTCCCGCATCGCCGCCGCCGGCCCCGCCGAGGTCGTGAAGGAGCTGCGGCAGCAGGACGGCGGCGACATCGTCGTGCCGGCCAGCACCAGCGTCATCCAGGCCCTGCTGCGGGCCGGAGAGCTCGACCGGCTGAGCATCACGCTCGCGCCCGAGCTGGTCGGCGACGGGCCCCGCCTGTTCGCCGACGGCCTTCCCGCCACCGGCTGGCGGCTCGTCTCCGCCACGCAGGCCGCGAGCGGGGCGCTGTGCCTGCTGTACGACAAGGTCCGCGACGGCGACTGAGCTCGTCGCCGGCCGGTTCCCCCAGCTCCGGCCTCCGGCCGGCTCGTACGCGGCGTGGAGAAGGGTCTGGGCGGGCAGTGGCACGTCGGAGGTCCGCCAGACGATCCGCACGTCGACAGCGGGCAGCCGATCCAGGAGCGGCAGAGCGAGTCGGCCGGCCCCACCCGGGTGCCGGCCGACTCGCGGACCAGGGTGAACAGCCGGGTCGGGCGTCGCTCGAACAGCCGGACCCCGAGATGCCGTTCCAGCTCCGCGATCTGCCGGCTCAACGGCGGCTGAGCCATGCGCAGCCGTTCGGTGGCGTGCTGGAAACCCACGGACTGCGTCCGCGTGCGTTCGTTCGTCGTGTCGAGGCGAGCATCCCGGGCGGCGCGAGGTCCCGGCCACCCACTGGGCCGCCGGAGACGTCACCATCAGCGAACGCGCGGACTGAGCGTCCGGCGGTTCGTGCTAATTTCCTGATCGTAAGGTGCGGCGCTCGTTCACGAGCGTGCCGGGACATCCGGCCGGCACGACAGCCTCAGCACAGGCTGTCTGGATCTCTCAGCGGAGAGTGTGCCCTGCCATGCCCGCATCCTTGTCCCCACGCGCATCGGACCTCGTGATCCTCGGCGGACGCCTGGACATCGGTCCGGTCGATGCTCGCGGCGAGGCCGAGGGTCATCCCGCCCCCGGTGGCGGCAACCGGCATGACCGCAGGCCCACAGAGCCTTCCACGTTGCCGGAAGGCGGCCGCAGTCGAATCCGTACCGATCACCGGAGTGTTTCCATGATTCTCGTCACCGGAGGCCGCGGCGCGGTCGCCACCCACCTGCTGACCCTGCTGGTCGAGGCCGGTCGCCCCGTGCGCGTGGCCTCCAGCGACCCCGGACGGCTGCGGGTCCCCGACGGCGTCACGGCCGTCACCTGCAATCTGCGGGATCCCGCCACCTTTTCGGCCGCACTCGACGGTGTCACCGAGGTCTTCCTGTACGCGGAGCCTTCGCACATCGCCGAGTTCGCCGACGCCGCCGTCACCGCGGGGGTCGAGCACGTCGTCCTGCTGTCGTCCGCCGGCGTCCTGGAGCCCGGCGCGGCCCGCGATCCGCTGGCCAGGTCGCATCTCGACGTCGAGACCGCGCTGCTCGCCGCACCGCTCACCACCACGATCCTGCGCCCCGGCTCCTTCGCCGGCAACGCGGGCGCCTGGGCCTGGCCCATCAGGGCCGGACGCCCGGTAAGCCTGCCCTATCCGGGCTCACACACCGACCCCATCCACGAACGCGACCTCGCCGAAGTGGCCTTCACCGTGCTCACCGACCCACGCCACCAGGGCCGGCGCCTCCATCTGACCGGACCGGAGAGCCTCACGTTCACCGAACAGATCGAGCGGCTCGCCGAGATCACCGGCCGGCCGATCGCCGTCCGCCACGTCACCCGGGAGGACTGGAAGCGGGAGATGGCCGACTACATCCCCGCTCCCTACGCGGACGCCCTGCTGGACTACTGGCAGGCCAAAGACGGCAGGCCCGTACACCTGACCGGCACCGTCGAACAGGTCACCGGCCGCGCTCCCCGCACCTTCGCCACCTGGGTCCGCGACCACGTCGCGGACTTCGCCGGATAGCACCATGCAAGGCCGCCTGGGGGCGTGGGTCACCCGACCCCGCCCCCGCGCGGGTCCGTACTGGTCGGGGAAGCACACGGAGAGCCGCCGAGGGGGCGTGTGAGACGATGATCCGCCCCGGCCGTGACGCCGGGGAGCACGAGACACAGGACGTCGACGAAGGGGCTTCACGCTATGGCAGTCATCCATCGCACCACTTTGACGCCCACCAAGCTGGAGCTGCTCACGTCCTGGCTTCCCACCCGGCCCTGGTACGAAGGCGAGGGGCGGCCGGAGCTGCTGAAGGGCGGCGGCTTCCGGCTCGACGACCCGAAGGGCGAGGTCGGCATCGACTTCATGGTGGTCACCGACGTGTCCGGCGACCGGCCGGTCTCCTATCACGTGCCGCTCACCTATCGAGGGGCGCCGCTGGAGGACACCGCCCACGCCCTCATCGGTACGGCGGAGCACGGCGTGCTGGGACCGCGGTGGGTCTACGACGGCACCCACGACCCGGTCCTCGTCGCGCAGCTCCACGCCCTGCTCCACGGCGACGCCGAGCCGCAGCACCAGAGCGTGAGCGACACCCCCGACCCCTCGGTCGTCGCGAGCCTCACGGGAGCCCCGGTGCCGGGCCCTGTCCGGCTGACCGGCGTGGCCGACGGGCCGCACGCCACCGACATCGTCGTGGACGGCGACGGCGGCGGACGGCTGACCCTGCGCTTCACCCGCGTCATGCGGCCCGGCGAAGCGGACGCCGGGAGAACCCGGGGTCACGTCACGGCCGGCTGGCGGCTGCACGACGAGACCGAGGCCCGCGGCGTGTACGTCGTCGTCCTCGACGCGCCCCGCTGATCCCGTCCCGCTGATCGCCCCCTGCTGATCGCCCCCCACTGATCGTGCCCTGCTGATCGCCCCCCACTGATCGTGCCCTGCTGATCGCGCCCCGCTGATCGCGCCCCCGGCGAGCCGCCTCGCCGGGGGAGGCCGGTGGCTACGCGCGGGGCCGCCGCAGGATGCGGACCTGCCGGGGAGCCAGGGTCGCGTCCTGAGCCAGGGCCGGGCCGCGGAGGGGGTCGCCGGGGATCGCGGACACGTCGACGTGCCGGTCGGTGCGGTTGATCACGAACCAGTAGTCGTCCGTCCCGTCGGTGCGGACGGCGACGTCCACGAGCCCGCGGGCCTCGGGCGGCAGCTCCGAGGAGACCCCCGCGACGTCCAGCAGGTGAGGAAGGACGACCCCCAGGCCCTCCGGGCCCAGGCGGGTGGAGACGTACGACGCCGAGCCCGCTCCCGTACGGCGCGTCGTGACGGCGGGGCGGCCCGCGTGGTCGCCGGTCTTGTACGTCGCCACGACCTCGGCGGCCGGGTCGATGATGTCGATCCGGTCGGTCCACAGCGTGCCGGACACGCCGAGGTCGAGCTCGACGGACTCGCCGTCCAGCAGGGGGCCGAACTCCTCGATCCTGATGCCGAGCAGGTCGCGCAGGGCGCCGGGGTAGCCGCCGAGCCACACGTGGTCGTTCTCGTCGACGATGCCGGAGAAGTACGTGGTGACGAGGTGGCCGCCGGAGGCGACGTAGCCCTCCAGCCGCCGGGCCAGGGCGGCGGGCACGACGTGCAGGATCGGGGCCACGAGCAGCCGATAGCCGCTGAGGTCGTCGTCCACGCCGACCACGTCCGCGCGGACGCCCGCGTCGAGGAACGCGGTGTACCAGTCGAGGGCCTCCTGGCGGTAGCGCAGCAGCGAGGTGGGGTGGGAGTCCAGCTCGCTGGCCCACCACGAGTCCCAGTCGAACGCGATCGCCACGGGGGCGCGCCGCCGCCGGGTGCCCGCGACCGGCGCGAGGGCGGCCAGCGTGGCGCCCAGGTCGGCGACCGAACGGAACACCTCGCTGTCGGTGCCGGCGTGGGGCACCATCGCCGAGTGGTACTTCTCGGCCCCGCCCGCCGACTGCCGCCACTGGAAGAAGCAGACCGCGTCGGCGCCGTAGCCGACGTGGGTGAGCGAGTCGCGGGCCATGCCGCCGGGCCGCTTCGCCAGGTTGACCGGCTGCCAGTTGACCGCGCTGGTGGAGTGCTCCATCAGGAACCACGGCCGGCCGCCGGCGAGCGAGCCGGTGAGGTTGGCCGAGAAGGACAGCTCGTCCTGAGCCTGGGGGCCGGTCAGCACGTAGTGGTCGTTGGAGACGAAGTCGACCTCCCGGGCCCAGTCGGCGTAGTCCATGCCCTTGGTCTCGCCCATGACCATGAAGTTCGTGGTCACGGGGACGTCCGGGGTCAGCTCGCGCAGGATGTCCCGCTCCGCGCGCAGGTGGTCTTTCAGCGCGTCGGAGGAGAACCGCGCGAAGTCGAGCTGCTGGGTGGGGTTGGGGTAGGAGGCGGCCAGGCGCGGCGGCAGGATCTGCGACCAGTCGCTGTAGCGCTGGGACCAGAACGAGGTCGCCCAGGCGCGGTTCAGCTCGTCGAGCGTGCCGTACCGGGCCCGCAGCCACGCGCGGAAGGCGGCCGCGGCGTCGTCGGAGAAGTCGTAGACGTTGTGGCAGCCGAGCTCGTTGGAGACGTGCCAGGCGGCGAGGGTGGGGTGACCGGCGTAGCGCTCCGCAAGGGCCCGGGTCAGCCGCAGCGCGTGCTCCCGGAAGACGGGGGAGGTCGGCCGCCAGTGCTGCCGCGCACCCGGCCACAGCGTGCGGCCGTGCCGGTCCACGGGGAGGATCTCCGGATGCTTGGCCGTCAGCCACGGCGGCGGCGAGGCCGTCGCGGTGGCCAGGTCGACGGCGATGCCGTGGGCGTGCAGCAGGTCCATCGCGTCGTCGAGCCAGGCGAAGTCCCAGACGTCCTCGCCCGGCTGGATCCGCGCCCACGAGAAGATCGCCAAGGAGACGATGTTCACCCCGGCCGCCCGCATCGCGCGCATGTCCTCGTCCCAGACCTCCCGGGGCCACTGCTCGGGGTTGTAGTCGGCCCCGAACCCCAGGCGGGCCCGTCCGGGGTCGGACGGCCACCGCACCCAACGGTGTCGGTCAGCGTTCACAGCGACTCCTTCGAATGATGGTTACGTGGTCTTCCATTGCCGGTCGGCGCCGCCGTCGCGGGCCCACAGGACGGCCGGGGTGCCGTCGGAGGTGCGGGCCTGGCCGGTGTCCAGGCGCATGCCGGACCGGGCCGGCGTCGCATCGGCGAGTACGCCCGCGGAGACGACGGCCAGTGCTGTGAGCGCGCAGGGGAGCGGACGGCGATGGGAGCGCGTTCCGAGGTTGTTGCGGGGGTGGGCGTGCATGGTGCTTCCTTTCGCGGGGGGAGGACCGGTGGCCCGGGGATCGGCTGCCGGTCGCCGGGACGGCGCCGCCGGTCGGCGGCGCCGCGGAAGTACATATGCGGTGATGCGGTCGTGTGGTGGTGGCGTGCGACTGGCCCTTGAGGTTGCGCCCTTGCGGTTGCGGCCTTGCGGTCGCGACGCTTCGGTCGCGATGGCGCGTTGTGAGGTTGCGAGGGTGGGCGCGGGCGGTGGGCGTGGGCGGTGGGCGGTGCGAGGGACGCGTCGGCCGGGAGCGGCCTCGGGCCATGACTCCGGGCCCATGACTCCGGGCTCATGACTCCGGGCCCATGGCTGCGGGGCCATGCCTCCGGGGCCATGACGTTGGGGGCACCGCCGTGAGGGCACCGCCTTGAAGCTCGCCCCGGCCCGTCGCTGTCGCTGTGCTCCCCCGCGGAACGGCGGCGGCGACGGGCCGGTGACCTCGGCGACCGCTACTTGATGGTGAAGCCCTGCTCCTCGCCGTACTTCAGCGAGGCGTCCTGCCAGGCCTTCAGGCCGTCCTGCAGCGGGGTGGAGGAGGTGTACGCCTTGCCGACCGTGTCGTTGAAGATGCTGTTGGCGTAGACCTGGAACGGCAGGTAGGACCAGCCGCTCACGACCTGGGAGGCCGACTCGGCGAGCACCTGGTTGACCTTCTGGCCGCCGAAGTAGGGGAACTCCTTGTCCTGGAACTTCTGGTCCTGGAGCTGGGCGGTGGTGGCGGGGAAGGCGCCGCCGTCCACCCGGGTCTGCACCCCTTCGTCGACGTTCGCGTACTTGAGGAAGGCGTAGGCGAGGTTCTTGTTGGCGCTGGCCTCGGGGATCGCGAGCGAGCTGCCGCCGTTCTCGGAGGTGGCCCTGCCACCGGCCTCCCACTGCGGCATGGGCGCGACCCGCCACTTGCCTGCCCCGGCCTTGACGCCGGACTCGAGGTTGGCGGGCATCCAGGCGCCGATGACCAGGGTGGCGATGGTGCCGTCGCCCAGGCCCTGATACCAGGCGTCGCTCCAGCTGCTGGTCGGCGCGACCAGCTTGCCGTCGATCAGCTTCTGCCAGAGGCCGGTGAACTTCTGCGTGCCCGGCTCGGCGAAGTCGATCCCGACCGTGGTGCCGTCGACCGTGTACGGCTTGCCGCCCGCCTGCCAGATCATGCTGGTGGTGAAGCCCGCGTCACCGGTGTCGTTGGTGATGTACGCCTTCGGGTTGGCCTGGTGCAGCTTCTCGGCGTCCGCCAGGTACTCGTCCCAGGTGGTGGGCACCTTGAGGTCGTACTTGTCGAAGACGTCCTTGTTGTAGAACAGCGCCATCGGGCCGGAGTCCATGGGCAGGCCGTAGATGCCGTTGCCGACGTGGACGGAGCTCCACGGGCCGGGGGTGAAGGTGCCGTCGAGCTTGCCCGCGCCCAGGGTGGCGAGGTCGGTGACCGACTTGGCGAGGGCGAACTGCGGCAGGGCGTAGTACTCCACCTGGGCGACGTCCGGGACTCCCGAGCCGGCCTTGATCGCGTTCTGGAGGGCGGTGTACTGGTCGTTGCCGGTGCCCGCGTTGACGAGGTTGACCTTGACCTTCGGATACTTGGCCTGGAAGTCCGCGACGACCTGCTTGAGCGTCGGCTCCCACGCCCAGACGGTGATGGAGCCGCCGGTGTCGAGGGCCTTCTGGATGTCGGCGTCGGAGACGGCCGCGGACGCCGCGGGGGCGGCCGCGCCGGCGCCCGAGGAGGAGCCGTCGTCGCCGGAGCCGCAGGCGGCGGCGGTGAGCGACACGGTCAGGGCCGCGCCCAGCAGCAGGGCGTGACGGCGGTTCATCGCCATGGGATGTGCCTTTCTGGGTTATCCGAGGAGACAGACGTCGAAGGGGCGGTGCCGTGCGCCGCCCGTCATTCCTTGACGCTTCCGGCGGCCAGGCCCGACTGCCAGTAGCGCTGCAGCAGCAGGAACGCCGCGATCAGCGGGATGATGGTGATCAGCGAACCGGTGATCACGAGGTTGAAGACGGCCTCGCCGCCCGCCGTGAGGGCCTGCTGGTTCCATTCCTTCAGGCCGACCGTGAGCGGATACCAGTCGGGGTTCTTCAGCATGATCAGTGGCAGGAAGTAGTTGTTCCAGGTCGCGACCACGTTGAACAGCAGGACCGTGACCAGGCCGGGCGCCAGCAGCGGCAGGCTGATGCGGAAGAAGGTGCGGAACTCGCCCGAGCCGTCCACCCGCGCCGACTCCAGGATCTCCTTGGGTACGGCGTCGTTGGCGAAGGTCCACATCAGATAGAGGCCGAACGGCGAGACCAGCGACGGGATGATGATCGACCACGGGGTGTCGGTCAGGCCCATCTTCGCGAACATCAGGAACGTGGGCACGGCGAGCGCGGTGCCGGGCACCGCCACCGCCCCGATGACCACGGCGAACACCGCCTTCTTGCCGGGGAAGTCGAACTTCGCCAGCCCGTAGCCCGCAAGCGTCGCCAGCAGGGTCGCGCCGCCCGCCCCGGCGACCACGTACAGCAGGGTGTTGAGCAGCCAGCGGACGAAGATCCCGTCGTTGTACGTGAAGGTCGTGCGGATGTTGTCGAACAGGGCGAAGTCGCCGCTGAACCACAGGCCGAAGGAGCCCAGCAGCTTTTCCTGGGTCTTGGTGGCGTTGATCACCAGCCACGCCAGGGGGAGCAGCGTGTAGACGAGCATGAGCGCGGTCAGCACGGTCAGCGTCGCGCTGCGGCGGCCCTGCGAGGATCGGCGCCGCCGGATGACCAGAGGGCCGCGGCCCGTGGCCGCCGCCGGCCGGGACGCCCGGCCTGCCCTGGGAGTGGAGGTCGCCATGGCTCAGACCGCCTTCCGCATGCCGCGCAGCTGGACGATGTAGGCGACGATCATCGTGATGATCCCCATGACGATGGCGACCGTCGCCGAGTAGTTGAACTGCTGGCCCGCGAAGGACAGCGAGTAGGCGTAGAAGTTCGGCGTGAAGTAGGTGGTGACCGAGTTCGGCGCGATCGTCTTGAGGATGCTCGGCTCGTTGAACAGCTGGAAGCTGCCGATGATCGAGAAGATCGTGGCGATCACCAGCGCGCCGCGCAGCGCGGGCAGCTTGATCGCCCAGATGATCCGGAGCTGGCCCGCCCCGTCGAGCGCGGCGGCCTCGTACAGCGAGGGGTTCACCACCTTGAGCGCCGAATAGAGGATCAGCATGTTGTAACCCACGAACTCCCAGGTCACGATGTTGCCGATGGACGCCAGGACCAGGTCGGGCGACAGCGGGTCGGGCAGTGAGAGCCCGAACGCCTCGTTGATGTTGCCGATCAGGCCGAACCTGGCGCCGTACATGAAGCCCCACATCAGCGTGGCGACGACCGCGGGCACCGCGTACGGCAGGAACACCGAGATCCGGAAGAACGCCGTGCCGTACAGCCTGCCGCTGTCGATCGCGAGCGCGACCAGCAGCGCGAGGAACAGCATGATCGGCACCTGGACGACCAGGAAGAGCGCGACGCGCCCGAACGCCGACCAGAACTGCGGGTCCTGCAGGACGTCGAGGTAGTTGTCGGCCCCGACGAAGGACGTCCCGCCGATCAGCCGGGTGCGGAACAGGCTCAGGTAGATCGAGTAGGCGATCGGAGCCAGGAACACCAGCGCGAAGACCGCCATGAACGGCCCGACGAACTGCCAGCCGATCCATGATCGGCCTCTGCCGGCCAACCCTCCCCGGACGTTCGAATACCCTTCCGAGACCACCGGCTCGCTCCTCTCCGCGGCGTGGTTACCGGCCGTGACTCTCCTGTTTACGTGAACATCGCGAGCATGTTTACGTAAACATCATGGTCGAACGAGTCCCGCCCAGTTGTGACAGAGGGTGATTTCCTGAGTCGCCGAGGTTATGTTTACGTAAACTTCTGCTGCGGTATGGTGGCACTCGTCCCACGAGAGGTCAAGAGGCTCCCCAGGTCACACCCCGGTGGATCACGGCGTACGATCTCCGGCGACGAGGGCGAGCAGGCGGGAGCGACACAGGAATGAATCCGGACGGCCCGGCCCGGCAGGCGCCGGCGGCGGTCGGCGGCGCACAGCGGGGCGGCTCGGGCATCCCGGGCGGGCGCCGCAAGCAGCGGGTCTCCATGGCCGACGTGGCCAAGCTCGCGGGCGTCTCGTCCCAGACGGTCTCGCGGGTCGCCAACGGCCACCCCGGCGTCGTCGGCGCGACCCGCGAACAGGTGCTCGCGGCGATGCGGGAGCTGGGATACCGCCCCAACAGCGCCGCCCGGGCGCTGCGCTACGGCCAGTTCAACACGATCGGCGTGATCCTTTTCGGGCTGGCCTCGACCGGCAACAGCCGCACCGTGGAGGCCATCGCCACCCACGCCGCGGCCGAGGGCTACGCGATCACGCTGATCCCCATCGGCATCCCCACCCAGGACAACGTGCTGGGCGCGTTCACCAGGATGGGCGAGCTGGCGGTCGACGCCGTCATCGTCATCATCGAGATCCACCTGCTCGACGCCGGCACGGTGACGCTTCCTCCCGGAGTCCACGTCGTCGTCGTGGACTCCGACGCCGGAGACCGCTACAGCGTCGTCGACACCGACCAGGCGGAAGGCGCCCGGCTCGCCGTACGCCACCTCCTCGACCTGGGGCATGAGACGGTCTGGCACGTCACCGGCCCCCAGACGTCCTTCGCCAGCCAGCGCCGCGAGCAGGCCTGGCGCGTGGCCCTGCGGGAGGCCGGGCGGCCCGTGCCCCCGCCGCTGCACGGCGACTGGTCGGCGGAGTCGGGCTACGAGGCCGGGCTGGAGCTGGCCGCCGAGCCGAGCTGCACGGCGGTGTTCGCCTCCAACGACCAGATGGCCCTCGGCCTGCTGCGCGCCTTCCACGAGCGGGGGCTGGCGGTGCCCGCCGACGTCAGCGTGGTCGGCTTCGACGACATCCCCGACGCCTCCTGCTTCGTGCCTCCGCTGACGACCGTCCACCAGGACTTCGCCGAGGTGGGGCGGCGGTGCGTCCAGGGGGTCCTGCGGCAGATCCGCGAGGGCGGCACGTCCCGGCCCGGCACCGAGCTGGTCCCCACCCGGCTGGTCGTCCGCGAGAGCACGGCGCCGCCGCGCGCCGGCGGACGAGACGCCGCGTCATGAGGTCCTTCCGGCGCTCATGAGCGCCTCCCCGCGGTCATGAGGTCCTTCCCGCGGTCGGCGACGGCATGACGGGGATGACGGCGGCGAGCCATCCGGCGGGGTCCGCGGTGAAGTGGGGCGCCGCCCGCGCCTCCCACCACGACCGCTCGGCGAGGACGGTCTCCGCCTTTCCCGTCCGGGGTCGCGAGGACGCTGCACTCGTCGGACTGCACGTAGGCGAACACACTGCCGGTGATCTCCTCGCACAGCGCCCTGCCCACCTCGTTCATGGCGTCCATGACCGCGGGGTCGAACGGCCGCCGGGCGTCCCGGAGGAAGGTGTGGAACGCCCGCCCGTCCACCCGCAGGATCGTGTACGCCCGGCGCGGCAGCACACTCCTGGTGGCCCGCTCGTACGCCTTCATGCGGTCGCCGAGCGCGGTCCTGTCGCTCATGCCGGTCTCTCCTCAGCCTCCCGCCGCGTGGTCGTCCGCGTGGTCGTCCGGGGGGTGCGGTGGGTGATGCAGGATCTCACGCCACGGGGGAGTGGCCGCCACCGTTTATCCCGAGGCCGGCCCTTTTCAGATGTGCTCGTCGGGGGCTTGGAGGCGGCCCAGGAGCATGAGCAGGAGCTCGTCCACGATCTGGTCGCGGGTGGCGTCGACCCAGCCGACGGCCCAGTCGTGCATGAGCCCGTTGACCGCCCCGACGAACGCGGCGGCAGTGACGCGGAAGTCGCGCGGGGGAATCTCGCCGCGGGCGGCGGCGTCGTCGAGCTGCTCGCACATGAAGTCGATCCAGCGGGCGCGGCGGTCCAGGCGCTGGCGGTCGAGCCGGGGGCTGACCCCGATGACCTCCACGAAGGCGATGCGGGTGTGGCGGGGGTCGGCGGTGGCCCCCGTGGCGTACGCGCGGAACAGCCGGGTGCAGCGGTCGATGGGCTCCAGGTGGCGCACCTGGGGGAGGGCGTCGAGGACGGCCCGCTGCGCGACGTCGTTGATGTACAGGTGCAGCTCGGCCAGCAGGTCCTCCAGGCTGCGGAACTCCTCGTAGAACTGGCGGCTGGACAGGCCCGCGGCGCGGCACACGTCGGCGATCCTCGTGGCGCGGTAGCCGGGGCCGGCGCCGAACAGGTCCAGGCCCGCTTTCAAGAAACGCCCGCGGCGTTCGGCCTGCCGTTCGGCCGCCGACCTTCCGCCATACCGGCCCGCCGCCGGGGTGATCCTGCCCGCCACCATGTCCTCCGCATCCGTGATGCATGCATTTTGGCCTCATGGCGGACGCCGTACGTGCCTACTACGAAGTAACAAGTCTGAATATCGAAATGTTCGGATATATGCGGTTCTTGCGCCGACGGCGTGCGGACTTCCCGGCCGGCCACCACAGGGGAGCGTGCCAGTCTCCCGGCGGGCACGCCCCGTGACGTACGGCTCAGGCGTCCTCGTCCACGTGAACGGCCCCGGCGGGGCAGACGGCGGCGGCCTCGCGGACCGCGGTGTGCCGGTCCTCGGCGGGCTCGGGCTCCAGCAGGACGACGATGCCGTCCTCGTCGCGCTGGTCGAACACCTCCGGGGCGATCAGCGCGCACTGCCCGGCGCCGCAGCACTTCGCCTCGTCGACGATGACCTTCATGTCCATTCCTCCATGGCGATCGAGTGCCGTGACCGGGGTCACCAGCGGACCGGGACCTCGCGCAGGCCGCCGACGGCCAGCCCCTCCACGCGTTCCAGCTCCTCCACCCGTACGGCCGGCTCCAGCGTCGGCAGCCTGCGCAGCAGCACCTCCAGGGCGACCTGCAGCTCGGTGCGGGCCAGCGCCTGCCCCAGGCAGGAGTGCGCGCCGGAGCCGAAGGCCAGGTGGGGGTTCGGGCTGCGGGTCAGGTCCATCTCGCCGGCGTTCTCGAACGCGGTCTCGTCGCGGTTGGCGGCGGCCATGCTGCACACCACGGTCGTGCCGCGCGGCAGGATCGTGCCGCCGACCTCGGTCTCCGCGTTGAGATAGCGGGGCAGGCCGACCCCGGCGTTGGCGTCGAAGCGCAGCGACTCCTCCACCGCGGTGCGGATCAGCGACGGATCGGCCAGCAGCCGCTCCCACCGGGAGCGGTCGGTCAGCAGCATGGCGATCATCTTGCCGATCATGTTGGCGGTGGTCTCGTGTCCTGCGACCAGCAGCGCCATTCCGGTGACCAGGATCTGGATGTCGGACAGCCCGCCGTCCTCGGGGCCGCCGGCCGTGATGAGCTCGCTCAGCATGTCGTCGCCGAGGGCGGCGCGCTTGGCGGCGACGAGGCCGGACATGTACTGGAAGAACTCGCCCTGGGCGGCATCGGTCTCGGCCTTGCCATACCGGGTCAGGTTGAGCAGCGTGTCGGACCAGTAGGAGAACCGGTCGCGGTCGGCGGCCGGCACGCCGAGCATGTCGCAGATCACGTAGACCGGCAGCGGGAAGCCGAGGCCCGCCCTGAGGTCGCCCGGCGAGCCGCGCTTGACCATGTCGTCGATGAGATCCTCGGCGATCTGGACCATGGCGGGCCGCATGGCGTTCATGCGCTTGGCGGTGAACCACCTGCCGACCAGGCGCCGCCAGCGCTGGTGCTCCTCGCCGCTGTCGGGGATGATCGCCGCCATCTCGCTGCTGAACACCCCGCCGCCGTCCGCCGACAGCCGGGCCGCGTCGGGCGCGTTGAGCTGACGGGTGAAGCGCGGGTCGGCCAGCACCCGCTTGACGTCCTCGTAGCGGGTCAGCAGCGTCGCCCGGTCGCCGCTGGGCAGCGTGACATGGGCCACCGGGCACTTGCCGCGCAGCTCGGCCCACTCCGCGGGCGGATCCAGCGCCGCGTCGCTGGGGATCGGGTAGCTCAGGACCTGCTCGTTCACACTCATCCGGCATCTCCTCTTAGCGATGGTCGCCGTCGTGCACTCTCCGGAACGGAAGGACGGCGTTCATCACGTATGCCCCGGCAAGTGTGAAGGCCGGTCGCGCCGAAGCCCGTTTGTACGCAAACTCCCCTGGCGGTTTTGTCGGTGCCGCCTGGCAGGCTGATCGCTGATCCGCGATCGCATGGAGGCGCCGCACCACATGGCCAGATGGCGTGAAGTCGCCGAATCCGCGCCGGAGTTCGCCGCCCGGGTCCGGGAGTCGTTCGAGTCGCACAAGCACAAGACCATCGCGACACTGCGCAAGGACGGCTTGCCACGGGTCAGCGGCATCGAGGCGTACGTCGTCGGCGACGAGCTGTGGTTCGGGTCGATGCCCGGTGCGCTGAAGGCGCGCGACCTGCGGCGTGATCCGCGCTTCGCACTGCACGGCCCTCCGGTGCTCCTCGACGGCGCCGATGCCACCGATGCCGCCGATGCCGCCGATGCCACCGGTTCCGCCGGTTCCGCCGGTTCGCCGGGTGGGGACACGAAGCTGTCCGGCTATGCGGTCGAGGTCGCCGATCGAGACCGGATCGCGCCCATGCTGGCCGCGCGCGGCCTCGGTCCCGACGCCTTCAGCGAGTCGCATTTCTTCATCGCCGACATCCGGGAGGTCGTGCTGACGCGGATAGAGGGGTCCGTCATGGTCATGGACCTCTGGCGCCCCGGCCAGGGAGTCCGCCGCCTCCAGCGCGTGTAGTGCGCTGTCCACCATTCCGTCCGCCCGGCATCGGCCGCGCTGCACGCCGGCGTGTTCGGTGAGCCGGAGGGCGCCGTGATCCGTCATAGAGGGCATGAGGATGTCGCGTACCGTGCTGCTGCCGCTGGCGGCCCTGTCCGTGCTGGCCGTCACCGCTCCCGCCGAGGCGGCCACGGCGCACAGAGACACGGCGCACACAGACACGGCGCACAGGAAGCTGCTCGTGGAGTTGCGGGAGGAGGGCGGATTCGCCGGGCTGCGCAACCGGGTCGCCGTCTACACGGATGGTTGCGCGGTGCTGAGCCGCCGCACCGGCCCCACGGTCCGCAAGTGCCTGACCGCGGCGGAATGGCGCGGCCTGCGCGGCTCGCTGAAGCACCTGCGGCTCGGGCGCTCGCAGGCCCGGCCGCCGGGGGCCGACTTCATCGCCTACCGGCTGGCCTACAAGGGTCACCGGGCGACCCGCTACAGCCTGCCTCAGACCTGGCGACCGGTCGTGAGCAGGCTGGAGAAGGTCCTGGTCAAGCACGGGACGCCCAACTGAGCATCGCGGCTCAGCTGCGCAGGTAGGAGGCGCCGTTCAGGTCGACGATCGCGCCGCTGGCCCACTCGGCGTCCGGCGACGCCAGATAGAGGACGGCGGCCGCGATCTCCTCGGTCCGCGCCACTCTCCCGAACGGGCTCTGGGCGCGGATCTCGTCGCCTCGCGGCGGCTTGAGATGCTCGTTGGTCATGTCGGTCTCGACGAAGCCGGGCGCCACCGTCGCCACGGCGATGCCGAGCGGCGCGAGGGCGATGGCGAGCGACTGGCCCAGGGCGTTCAGGCCCGCCTTGCTGGCGCCGTAGGCGGGGCTGTTCGGCTCCCCGCGGAAGGCGCCGCGCGACGAGACGTTGACGATCCTGCCGCCCTGACCCATGTGCCGTACGGCGTTCCAGATGACGTTGGCCGGTCCGACGAGGTTGACGGCCAGCGTCTCGCGCCATGCCGCCTGCCACTCCTCGTAGGAGGTCTCCGTGACCGGGTGGTGCAGGAAGACCCCCGCGTTGTTGACCAGCACGTCGATGGTCCCGAGGGAGTCGGCGGCCTCCTCGACCATGCGCCGCGCCTCGGCGGGATCGGAGACGTCGGCCTGGACGACGGCGTGACCCTCTCCCGGCAGCTCGGCCCGGAGCCGTTCTGCCAGGTCGGGAGAGCCGCGGTGGTGGATCGCGACGCGGTCGCCGGCGGCGGCGAAGGCCATCGCGATCGCCCGTCCGATCCCGCGCGAGGCGCCGGTGACAAGGACTGCTCGCTTACTCACGGGGTGAGACTATCGTCCCTTTCGTCCCATCATGGCTCCCGGCCCAGGAGCGTACGTCCCGTCATGGCTCCTGGCCCAGGGGGCGTACGGCGACCTCCAGGCGGGAGGCGAGGTCGGCCACGCTGGTGCCGTACGTCTCGGCCACGGTGACGCCTCCGGGGCCGATGTGGAAGACGGCGAGGTCGGTGTAGACGCGGCTCACACAGGCCAGCCCGGTGAGGGGGTAGGTGCATTCGGGGACGAGCTTGGGCGTGCCGTCCTTGGTGAACAGCGTCATCATGACGAACACCTGCTTGGCGCCGGTGGCCAGGTCCATCGCGCCGCCGACGGCGGGGATGGCGTCGGGGGCGCCGGTGTGCCAGTTGGCCAGGTCGCCGCGTTCGGAGACCTGGAAGGCGCCGAGCACGCACACGTCGAGGTGACCGCCGCGCATCATCGCGAAGGAGTCGGCGTGGTGGAAGTAGGAGGCGCCCGGCAGCTCGGTGACGGGGATCTTGCCGGCGTTGATCAGGTCGGGGTCGATCTCGTCGCCGTGCGCGGCGGGCCCCATGCCGAGCATGCCGTTCTCGGTGTGCAGGACGACCCCGGAGCCGGCCGGGAGATGGTCGGCGACCGTCGTCGGCTGGCCGATGCCGAGGTTGACGAAGGACCCGGGCGGTATGTCCCGGGCGACGAGGGCGGCGAGTTCGTCGCGGCCGAGCGGGCCCCGGTCGAGATGCTCCACGGTGCTGGTCACAGGCTTCCCTCCGCCGCACTCAGGTCCAGGATGCGGTCGACGTAGATGCAGGGGGTGACCACGGTCTCGGGGTCCAGCTCGCCGGTCTCGACGACATGGTGCACCTGCGCGATCGTCAGCTTCGCGGCGGTCGCCATGACGGGCCCGAAGTTGCGCGCGGTCTTGCGGTAGACGAGGTTGCCCATCCGGTCGCCGACGTGTGCGCCGATGAGGGCGACATCACCCTTGATCGGGTATTCCAGCACGTGGTCGCGGCCGTCGATGGTGCGCGTCTCCTTGCCCTCGGCCAGCGGCGTGCCGACCCCGGTGGGGCAGTAGAACGCGCCGATGCCGGCCCCGGCCGCGCGCATGCGCTCGGCGAGGGTGCCCTGCGGGACGACCTCCAGCTCGATCTTCCCCGCACGGTAGAGGCCGTCGAAGACCCACGAGTCGCTCTGGCGCGGGAACGAGCAGATCATCTTGCGTACCCGCCCGGCGGCGAGCAGCGCCGCCAGGCCGGTGTCGCCGTTGCCCGCGTTGTTGCTGACCACGGTCAGATCGGTCGCGCCCTGCCGGATCAGCGCGTCGATGAGCTGTACGGGCATGCCGGCCATCCCGAAGCCGCCGATCAGGACGGTGGAGCCGTCCGCGATGCCGGCGACCGCCTCTTCGGGGTCGGTGAAGACGGCGGTCATGCCGCGCTCACGTTCTCGAGCACGACGGCCAGGCCCTGGCCGACGCCGATGCAGATCGCGGCCACACCCCACCGCTGCCGCCGTTCGCGCAGCACGTGGGCGAGCGTGCCGAGGACGCGCCCGCCCGAGGCGCCCAGCGGGTGGCCGATGGCGATGGCGCCGCCCCTGGTGTTGACGATGGCGGGATCGACCTTCCACGCGTCGAGGCAGACGAGCGACTGCACGGCGAAGGCCTCGTTCAGTTCGACGGCGCCGACGTCGTCCCAGCCGATGCCGGCCCGGCGCAGCGCCTGGTTGGCCGCCTCGACCGGCGCGTACCCGAACATCTGGGGTTCGAGCGCGCAGGCTCCGCGACCGGCGACGCGGGCGATCGGGTCGGCGCCGATCCGGTCGGCGGCGGCCTGCGAGCCGAGCACGACCGCGGACGCGCCGTCGTTCAGCGGCGAGGCGTTGCCGGCCGTGATGGCGCCGCCGGGGCGGAAGGCCGGCTTCAGCCCGGCGAGGATCTCCGGCGTCGTGCCGGGCCGGATGCCCTCGTCGCGGGTGAGGTCCGCGCCCTCGACCGGGATGACCAGGTCGTCGTAGAAGCCGTCGTTCCAGGCCGCGTCGGCCAGTGCGTGGGATCGCGCGGCGAAGGCGTCCTGCCGCTCGCGGGAGACGCCGAACCTCTCGCCGAGCTGCTCATTGGCCTCGCCGAGGGAGACCGTCCACTCCTTGGGCATGCGCGGGTTCACCAGCCGCCAGCCGAGCGTGGTGGAGACCGCGGTCACGTCCCCGGCGGGGAAGGCCCGGGAGGGCTTGGGGAGCACCCACGGCGCCCGGGTCATCGACTCCACGCCGCCGATGACGACGACGTCGGCGTCGCCGCTCTCGACGGTCCGCGAGCCGATCATGGCGGCGTCCAGGCTCGATCCGCACAGCCGGTTCACCGTGGTGGCCGGGACGGTCACCGGCAGCCCGGCCAGCAACACGGCCATCCGGCCCACGTTGCGGTTGTCCTCACCCGCGCCGTTGGCGTTGCCCCACACCACGTCACCGATCTCCGCCGGATCCAGCCGGGGGAGCTTCGCCAGGACGCCGCGCAACGCGGTGGCCGCCAGGTCGTCCGGGCGGACGTCCGCGAGCGCGCCGTTGAACCTGCCGAACGGCGTGCGCGCCGCGGCATAGAGGAAGGCCGAACCCATGACGTTCCCTTCTTGTTCGCTATGCGAACATCGGTTCATTTTGCGAACACGATGAGCATAGTCGATGCCGTCGAGACCTGGCAGGCGCGTCACTAGGCTTGGGAGATGTCGATCGACGGTACGGCGGCGTACGCCGGCCTCACGGGGTTGCCTCCGCTGGTGGAGCGCGCGGTCCGGGTGGCCCGGCAGGCGGGCTTCGCGCCTTCCTGCCGCCCGGAGCAGGGGCGGCTGCTGTACGCCCTGGCGGGCGGCGCCGAGACGATCGGGGAGACCGGCACCGGATGCGGAGTGGGCCTGGCATGGCTGGCCTCGGGCGCCGGGCCCGGGGCCCGGCTGGTCAGCGTCGAACGGGACGAACGCCTGGCGTCCCTGGCCGCCCAGGTCTTCGCCGATCACCCGCAGGTCTCGGTGATCCACGGTGACTGGCGGGAGATCTGTCGCGACGGGCCGTACGACCTGCTCGTGCTCGACGGCGGCGGCCAGGGCAAGAGCGGCGAGCGGCCGGCCGACCCGCACCGGCTGCTGACGCCGGGAGGCACGCTGGTCATCGACGACCTGACCCCGGCCCGGCACTGGCCGCCGCGGTTCGGCGGCGCCGTCGACCAGGCGCGGATGCACTGGCTCGGCCACCCGGGGCTGGACGCGGCCGAGCTCCGCCTCGCGCCGGACCTGGCCGCGCTCGTGGCCACGCGCCGTTTCGGCGACACGCCCGGCGCGGCCGGTCGGTGACGGGTCAGGGCTTCGTGACGGTGACGGGCTCGGCGGGGGCGTCCTGCCCGGCCGTACGGCCCGCCGCTCGTGCGGGGAGCGCCATGGTCACGGCGGCGGCGACGAGGGCGGCGGCGCAGCCGATCAGCATTCCGGCGCGGAAACCGCTCTCCGACGGCAGGACGTGCCCGCCCAGCCGGATGGTCATCTGCGACAGGACCACGCCGACCACCGCGGAGCAGACCGTGGTGCCGATGGAGCGCATCAGCGTGTTGAAGCTGTTGGCGGCGGCGGTCTCGGAACGGGGGACCGCGGCCATGATGAGGGCGGGCATCGCCCCGTAGGCCAGGCCGACGCCCATGCTGCACACGCAGGTGACGACCAGCAGGCCCCAGGTGGAGCCCAGCAGGACCGTCGACGAGCCGTACCCGAGCGCCATGACCAGGCTGCCGGCGATCAGGGTGATCTTGGGGCCGCGGGCGGCCGACAGGCGCGCGCCCAGCGGCGAGACGGCCATCATCACCAGTCCGGACGGGGCGCTCCACAGGCCGGCCGCCAGCATCGACTGGCCCAGGCCGTAGCCGGTGGCCGCGGGGAGCTGCAGGATCTGCATGACGATCAGCGCCTGGGCGTACATCGAGAACCCGACCACGATCGAGGCCAGGTTGGTCAGCAGCACCTGCCGCCGCGCGGTGACGCGCAGATCGACCAGCGGGGCGCTGACGCGCAGCTCCCACCAGCCCCACAGCAGCAACACGACCAGCGCGGCGGCGAGCAGGCCGAGCGTGGTGCCGCTCGCCCAGCCCCAGTCGGCGCCCTTGGAGACGCCCAGCAGCAGGCACGTCAGCCCGGTGCCCAGACCGAGCACGCCGGCGACGTCGATCCTGCCGGACGTCCGCGTGGCCGCGGCCGGCACCAGGAGCCAGATCAGCACCGCGACCAGCACGCTCAGCACCGCCGAGCCCCAGAACAGCATCCGCCAGCTCGCATACTCGGCGACCGCCGCCGCGACCGGCAGGCCGAGCGCGCCGCCGATCCCCATCGACGAGCTCAGCAGCGCGATGGAGGGTCCGAGCCGCTCGGGCGGCAGCAGGTCGCGCAGGGCGCTGATGCCCAGCGGGATCATGCCCATGCCCATGCCCTGCAGGCCTCTTCCGACGATCATCGGGGTCAGGGAGCCGGCCATCGCGCAGACGGCACACCCCGCGATCAACGGCACCGAGCAGACCAGCATCATGCGGCGCTTGCCGTACAGGTCGCCGAGCCGCCCGGTGACCGGGGTCGTCACCGCTCCCGCGAGCAACGTGACGGTGATCACCCATGAGGCGTTCGACGCGCTGGTGTGCAGCAGGTTCGGCAGCTCGCCGATCAGCGGCACCACCAGGGTCTGCATCAGCGAGGCGACGATGCCGGCCACCGCCATCACGCTGACGATGCCGCCGGGGCGAGCGGCGGGCGCGGAGCCTCCCACGTGGGTTCTCCCTCAAATTAAACGGTC
The DNA here is from genome assembly GCF_012034195.1 of Microbispora sp. CL1-1. Classification (NCBI taxonomy): domain Bacteria; kingdom Bacillati; phylum Actinomycetota; class Actinomycetes; order Streptosporangiales; family Streptosporangiaceae; genus Microbispora; species Microbispora sp. CL1-1. The sequence continues at coordinate 41,682 of NZ_JAATEK010000022.1, read as the reverse complement.
AAAACGATGTGCACCATACACATCATGTGTTACATACACAATTCGTGTAGTGTGCACATATCTGTACGCGAAGGAAACCGGCATGGACAAGCCCACGCATCTCATCGAGTTCGAGACCATGCTCCTCGGGCGGCACCGGCATGTCGACCGCAGCGCCTACCTGCTGCTCAGCCGCATCCACGTCACCGGCCCCATGTCCATCGGCCAGCTCAGCGACGCCTTCGGGCTGGACGTGTCCACCCTCAACCGGCACACCTCGGCCCTGCTGCGCGCCGGGCTGGTGGAACGCATCCCCGACCCCGAGGGCGGCATCGCCCGCAAGTTCCGCCTGACCGAGGCGGGCGAGCGGTGGCTCGGTGAGGAGCGCGAGAAGAACGTCCGCGGCCTGGAGAAGGTGCTGGCCGACTGGACCGCCGAGGAAGTCGTGACTTTCGCCGCCTACCTGAGACGCTTCAACACCGACATCGAGCACCTCGCCGGACGGCCCTGGCCCCGTCCCTGAGCGGCGGGCCGACCTTGCCGTCGGCCTGGTGTCCCCTCTCTCGTGCGGGGTGGCGGCGGGGTCCGCAGATTCCTTGCGTCGATGCCCAAGGTCGTGACCTGCCTGGACTCAATTGGCTGATGTGCGCCTCGAAGTGGCGCGGGCTTCGGTCAATGGGTCCAGGTGATCATATTGTCCACCGAGCCTCCCTCTGCTGCCTTGATATGGCGGAATGGGTGCTTCGGCAGTAAACCTGATTACGCCTGGTCCGAATTCTGCCCATCGGCCGATAAGAGGCCTTATCGGCCTGTTCGGCCAGGTGGGGGAGTGGGAGTGACATCGCCTTCGCGGTCATCGAAAACGTTCTCTCTGTGGAAGTAACGAAATCGCCACTCTCGCGTCACGGAATAGGGTGCCGTGCCGACTGTTGTCATATTTCCGTGTCAAGCTTGCGGCCTTCTGTCGCGATTGCCGATGTTTCTGATGCAGTTTCCGGCCAAATGATGGTGCATTATCGTTGGCCTTCCTATACTCCCTGAATGCGTCCGTTGGACCGGTCCGGGAGGTCTCATGTCTGAGACGGCGGCTGCTCTCGAGCGGCTTATCGAGATCCGTGGCAGGAACCTGCCCCTCGTGCAACGGGAAGTTGCTCGCTGGCAGGCGATCGACGACCATTTGGACGAGCTGCAGAACGCTGTAACCGAGCTCAAGGCGTATGCCTACCTGGAGAGCGAGGCGGCACACGAGCTGGCCGTACCCCGGCTGGCCGAGCTCCGCCTCCGAATCGCGCAGATCATCGAGACATACCGGGTGCTCGGCGCCCGCTTCGCGCGTGGCACGATCAACATCGGCGTGAGCGGTGCAGCACGCATGGGCAAGAGCACGCTGCTGCAGGCGATCTCCGGTCTCGGCGACGACCAGATTCCCGCCGGAGACGGGATTCCCGTAACCGCGGTGCGGAGCAGGATTTTCCACTCCACGGTGCGGCGAGCGGAACTGCGGATGCACACGCCTGACTCGTTCCTGTCCGAGGTGATCGCGCCCCATCACGCAGAGGCCGCGATCCCGCAGGTGCCCCGGACCATCGAGGAGTTCCGTGCGTGGCGCTACCCGCCCGCCGACGAGGAGAGCGACAGCGAGATCCGGTCGGTGCTCGTCCGGCTGCGCGAATGCCAGACTTCCCTGCCGTCCTATGAGGATCTGCTGACCGGCGGCACCCGCGACGTCGAGTTCAGCGAGCTGCGGCAGTACGTCGCCTACCCGACGTCGGAGGAGCAGGAGCGACACGGTGGGCGTGTCGCCCGCCCCTATCTCGCGGTCCGCGAGGCGCGCATCGATTGCCCGTTCCCCCACGAGGATGTCGCCAACCTCGCGGTGATCGACCTGCCCGGCCTCGGCGACCTGTCTCCGGACGCGGAAGGCCGGCACGTCGACGGCCTGCGGAACGAGGTCGATGCCGTGCTGCTGGTGAAACGCGCTGCGGAGACCTCCTCGTTCTGGGGGAAAGCGGACGTCAAGGCGATGAAGCTGCTCGACACAGTGCGCGGCTTCATCCGGAGCGAAGGCGAGTTCGCCTTCATCGTGGTCAACCGCAACGACCTGCGCCCGAAGCTGGATGAGGACCTGCGCGGCGACATACTGCGCAACGTCAACGGAGGGCGGGACGGCCGTCACGTCACCGTCTTCGAAACCGATGTCCGTGACCGAGTGCGGGTGCGGGCGGAGGTCCTCGGCCCGTTGCTGCGGCGCCTGGCGACCGGCCTGCCGAAGATGGACGCCGAGGGACTGGCATGGGCCGGCGAGCAGGCACGCGCCGTCAGCAGCGGGATCAGCGCGGCGCTGCGTGACCTCAGCGGACTGCTCAAGACCGTGCGTGATCCCAACGGCGTTCCCGAGGAGGTGCTTGAGGCCAAGGCCGATCACCTGCGCAGCGCGCTGGCCCGCAGGCTGAGCAGGCTGGTCGGGGAACTGACGGCCGGGCTCTACGACGACGCGCCGGACGAGAGTTTCATCACGGCGGTCGAGACCGCCTACGAGGACGTGCTCAAGTGGGCCGCCGACGGTTTCGGCCTCGGCACGGACGAGTGGCGGCACCGCGCCCTCGACGTGTTGATCACCGAGCGGAACGCCGCCGCGTTCGCCGGCCCGGAGCTCAACCGCATCCGGCTGGAGATAAGCAAGCGGTTCGGCGCGCTGGACGACTTCTTCAGCGCAAAGCTCAGCGACATGTGGGACAGGGTGGCGGCGATTTTCCGGGAGCATTGCGGGGCACTTCTCGGCGACGGTGACGGCAAGGAGTCGCTGGCACATCTGACGAAGGCCTTCTCGGAGTCGGCCCAGCCTTGCCCGACGCTCGCACGGAGCGTCGACGCACTTCTCGACGTGCGGCTGGAGTATCGGACCCTGCTCTACCCAAGGGTGCGAGCCGACCTCGGCGGGCTGAACCTGCAGGTGCGGCATCCGCAGGCGGGGGAGCAGATCCAGCAGATCGCCGTCGAGTTGACGGAGGAGGGCGCGGAGGACCTGTATCGCATCATCAGCGGACTGGCCGAGCAGGCGGCCTACCGGACGCGGAAGTCGCTGCTCGGGGAGCGCGTCACCCCGTCCGTCGTCATCCAGGCGGTGGTGGAGCAGTTCGAGGATGCGCTGATCAGATCCGGGGCGTCGGTCCAGGAATTCCGGCGCTTCGTGCGGTCGTACCGGAACGAGTTGTGGCCCGACGAGTTCCGCGGAATCGATGAGGCCAACGCCCGGTATGCCCGGGTTACCCGGGCGATCGCCGCGATCGACAAGGAACTCCAGGGAGCAGCGTGAGCGAGTCGGAATTCACTTACAAGATCGGATTACTGGCGCCGAGCCGGGTGGGGAAGACGACGCTGATCGCGAGCCTGCTGCACGAGGGGCAGCGGCTGCTGGTCAACTCGCAGGTGAGCATGAGCGCGGCCGACTCTCCGACCGCCAAGCGGATCACCCTCACCGAGGGCGTGATCCGCGGCGCGCTCCGCAGCAAGGACTTCGAACCGGAGCGCGTGCCGAGCACCAGCGACCCCAGCTACTTCAGGCTCAGGCTCAAGCCGCGCACCACGGAGACGCCGATTCTCTTCGAGATCCTCGACTACCCCGGCGGGTGGCTCGAGGACAGCGGCGGCGAGCGCAACGCCGCCGCTTGGGAAGCCTGCCAGACGTTCCTGTCCGACAGCACCGTGCTCCTGATTCCCATTGACTCGGTGCTTCTTATGGAGGCGGAGGACCGGTATGAACGGGTCCTGCCGAGCCAGCTCGCCATCCCCCAGATGGAACAGCTCGTGCGCATCTGGGCCAAGGATCGTCGTCACAACTCCCACGAGCCGGCGCTCGTGGTGTTCTGTCCGGTCAAGTGCGAGAGCTACCTGTGCGACAACGGCGGCACCCAGGACCTGGGCGCCGAGTTGCGACGGCGCGTCAGCCGCGAGTACGCGGGCGTCGCCCAGGTCGTCCGGGAGGAGGCGCAGCACGCCGTCCTGCGTTACCTGCCCATCGACACGTTCGGTTGCGTGGAACTCAAGTCCGTCAAGTGGGCAGAGGACGCCGGTGCCCTCGGTGGCTACAAGTGCCTGCCCCGGTATCGCGTCCGCGGCGACGGGATCATCAGCCGGATGGGACTGGACGACCTGATGATGCTGCTGTGCAGGCAGCTCGTCACCGCCGCTCAGTCGCACAGCGAGTTGACAGCCCAGATGAACCGCGTCAGGTCAGAGCACCTCCGGCAGTACGCCGAGCTCCGAGAGGGCTTCTTCCGAGACCTCTGGCTCAGCTGGAGCGGTCAGCGTGCCGAGCGCGTCCGGCGAGCCGATGCGAGTGAGGAGGAGTACCGCATGAGCGTGGCGCAGAGCGCGAGCCTGTTCGAGGTGCTGTCCGCCCTTTCTGCGCGTCCGGAGGGGCCTCGCCTGACCTACCTGACCTGACTCGTGAGGACAATGATGAGGATCTATCTGCGGACCCGCGGCGAACTGCGTCATCTCGACTACCACTTCCTGGGAGCGGCGCCGTCTCGTGCCTGGTGGCGTGAGTTCGGCGACGTCAACGCCTTTGAGCGCCCCTGCGTGCTCGCCGTCGGCGATGGCGCCGACTGGCGGCTCTACCTGGGCGGGATCCCCTCCGGCCGCGTCGACAGCGTGGGCACCATGATCGTTTACAGTTTGGTGGTCGAAGGCGATGCCCGTTCCGTATCGGAGGATCGGGACTCGGTCCTTCGGTTGGTCGCCACCTGGGTTTCCGCCATCGCCGGCAGGCCCGGAGCCGAAGCGCTCACGGCGGCCCTGGATGAGGCGTTCCCCCGCGAGGACGTGGAGAAATGGCTGACGGAGAAGGGGGAGGCGGCCCAGGACGTGGAGCGGGAGGTCGCAGGCCGGGTACTTGAGGTCAGCGGAAAATTACCGGAAGCGTCAGTGATCGCGCGGCTCCCTGAGGGTCTTCCCGCTCGCTGGATCGGCGGCGTGCGGTGTCCTGGGGCGGCGGAAGGCTACCTCGACCGAATCCGCCGCATCCTCGACGGCGAGCCGGGCGAGGCGCACGTGCTCAACATGGTCGCGGAGGGGGAGGACGTCGTCGGGTTGCAGTCCCCGCGGCTCGCCGTCCTCATAGAGGGCTCCGGCATAGGCGACGCGACCGCCCCCATCCGGTCCCTCACGTTCCGCGACCCGGGAGGGGAGCGGCGAACGGACGACCCAAAAGATCTGTCGGGGACGATCAGGCAGCAGGTGGTCAGGGTGGCCGCTGTCGTGATTGCCGCAGGTCTGCTGGCATGGGTGATCTATCGGCTGATAAGAACGGGCGCGCCGGCCGACGACTGAGCGCACTCGACGCGGACGTCACGGTGGAGTTCGCCGACCGCGACACCATCCGGCTGAGGGCCGAATGGCACCTCTTCCCGGATGGGGGATCGTCAAGGCTGCACGCCTGCCTGTGGGCTGAGGATGCTCCCGAACGAACCGGCCGGCTCGACCTGACGGTCATCGGCTCGGAATCGCGGCTGCCCGGTGCCTCCAGGTATCAGATCGAGGAACTGGTCCTCGTTTACGGCAGCCGCTCTGTCCTGGTGGGCCCGGGCAAACACGTTCCGTACCCCCGCTTCAACGGGAAATCTGTTCGGTCCTACATCCAGAAGATCGAGAAGCGGATGCAACAGCATTTGGATCGCCCCAAGGGATGAGGTGAAGCCGTGCCACGGAGAACTCCGGGAGCCGGGTGAACATGGTCGGCTTCCGGCACCTGTTCCGCATGCAGAAACGCCTGCAGAATCTCGAGGTTCAGCGTGTCGCCGCCCTGGGGCGAAACGACTGGAAGGAGTTTGAGAGTAGTGCCGCAGGACTGGAGGAGTTGATCCGTGATCCGGGGTTCAAGGCGATGCCGGTGCGGCAGCTCATCGGCGGCCTGAACGTGATCGCGGAGTCTCGGCGGATTCTCTTCGTCGTGCACGGCAGAGCGGATGACCTCGACAAGGCCATCACTTTGTGGCGCGAGGCTCTCGACATCTCCATGAAAATGCGGAGGACGGACTATCAGGCGAACTTCCACAACAATCTCGGTCTGGCGCTCGACACTCTTTTCGGAGTCACCGGGGAACGGAGGTTCTTCGAGGAGTCCGTCCGCCATGCCGAGCGTGCTGTGGAGATCACCTCGCCCGGTTCTCCGGATATGCCACGCCATGCATCCACTCTTGCTCTTCGGTACCAGACCCGATATCGGCTCACGGGCGATCTTGCGGATATCGAGGAGTCCGTGAAGCTGCTGGAGAGCGCGCTGCGTCAGGAGAGGAAACGCGAGGGCAGCGCCAAGATACGGCACAACCTGTCGATGTGTCTGATGGACCGCTTCCGGCACAGTGAGGATCCGTTGGATCTGGAGCGGTCGTACGACCTGATCGAGCAGGCGCTGCGGGACACGGAGCGAAATGATCCCGAGTACGTCGACACCTTGAACGTCTTCGCAGGGCGGCTGGAGACGCTCGCATCGGTGACCGGCGACCGTGCCCTGCTGGAGAGGGCGCTCGCCCACTATCGCGAGGTGATCGAGTGGTTCGCCGGCAATCCCGGGAAACGGCTGGGCGTCGAGCGCAACCTGGCTACCTGTCTCATGGCCACGTATCACCTCACCGGCGATGCCGGGCAGCTCCAGGACGCCCTCTCCCTCATGAAAGAGGTCGTGGCGGGGACCGGGGAGGAGCATCCGAAGTACTCGGGGAGGTGCGCCGATCTCGGCCGGATCCATTACGAGCGCCACCTCGTCACCGCAGACGAGGGCGACTGGCTGGAAGCGGTACGCGCGTTCGGGAACTCCTGCCGGACCGGTTTGATCGCCGACCCCGCGATGGCTCTGCAGGCGGGCCGGGGCTGGGGTGACGCCGCTTTGGCGAAGGAGCGCTGGGCCGAGGCCGACGTCGCGTACGACTATGCGGTAAAGGCGGTCGACGCACTGTGGCGCGCGCAAATCAGCCCGTCCTACCGGGAATCCTGGCTGGCCAGGGCCGTCGGTCTGCACGCCCGCTCCGCGTACGCCGCCGCCCGTGCCGGTGACCTCCGGAAAGCCGCCGCGCGGTTGGAGCACGGACGCGCCTTCGCCCTCTCGGAGAAGATGGCCCTGGTCGACGTGGAGCTGGACCGGCTCGAAACGCTGGGACACGGCGAACTCCGACACCGCTTCCTGATCGCTCGCAACCGCCTGTTCGGCGCCGCCGACTCCGACGCCGGACACCTGCGCGAACTGCGTGACGAACTCATGGACGTGGCCGCCCAGATCGCCGACGTGGACGGCTTCCAGGACTTCCTCCAGCCGCCCACCTTCGAGGGCACCATCGCCCCGATCGCCCGCGCCGATCCCGGCAGGGTGCTCGTCTACCTGGGTGCCACTCACGTGGGAGGTCTAGCGGTGATCATCGCCGCCGACGGCGAGCCGTTCGTGATCTGGCTGGACTCCCTCACGGAAGAACAGGTGGAGGGCGTCTACCGCGACTTCTCCCGGGCCAACGGCAGGCGGCTGGTCGACAGGGCAGGCTGGGACGACACGTTGGAAACCGTCGCGAGCCGATTGGGAGCGATGGTCATGGGACCAGTGGTGAAGGCGCTGACGACCATGGCGGGTCACTGGGAACGGGCACCCGAGGTGATGCTCGTGCCGCAGGGCCTCCTGAGTTCGCTGCCGCTTCACGCGGCGCTCGTGGAAGACCGGGAAGGCCCCGCGCAGGGCGTGGGAGGCGGGCACACCGGCCACGTGCTAGACCACGTCAGCGGCTTCAGCTATGCCCCCAACGCCAGGTCCCTACGCCGCGCGGAGTGGTCGGAGCCGCCCTCGGCGACGGCCCTCGCGGCGTACAACACCTGCGACGGACTCACGTTCTCCCTGGCCGAAGCGCATCATGTCGCACAGCGACTGCCGGAGCACTGCACGGTGGCGGCCGACCCCGGCAGGACAGAGGTGCTCACGCGGCTGCGGTCGGATCGCGTCGTCCATCTCGCCGTCCACGGGCGGAGCGATCCGTACCGCCCTGTCGACAGCCACCTTCTCCTTGCCACAGGCCCGCTGTCCCTCAAGGAGATCCTGGAGGCCGATGGCTCCACACGCTGCGAACTCGCGGTCCTGTCGGCCTGCGAGACGGGGGTGCCGGGGGAGAGACTCCCGGACGAGGCGGTCAGCCTCGCGGTAGGCCTGCTCCACATCGGCGTGTCGGGTGTCGTGTCCTCGCAGTGGGCCGTCTCGGACTCGGCGGCGCTGCTTCTCATGGCGAAGCTGTACGAACTGTTCACCGTGGCGGAACTGCCCATGGCGCAAGCACTTCGCCGCGCGCAGATATGGCTACGCGACGCGTCCTGCGACGACCTCGCCACGCTTCTCGACGAAATCGGCGCCCGCCTGCCGACGGCCGAGGCTGCTGCGTTTCGAGAGGCCGCGCGAGAGGTCCGTTGGAACTGGAGCGACAACCGGCCGTACAACGGTCTGCGGCACTGGGCCGCTTTCACCTTCACCGGAATCCACGGAACTCGGGAGCACGCCTGTGAATGAACAACTAACCCGCCCTGAGGCCGTCATGCAGGCCGTCCAGCTCCTGTTCGGTCAGCTGAGCGAGGAACTGGACCAGACCGAGTCGGCCGAATTGCAGAGCGAGTTGATCGCCGCACGCGCTGCGAAGAACCCTGAGGAACGCGCGGCGGCAGCCTGGCGAATACTCGACATCATCGAAGGACATCCCCGATTGCGGGGACTGCTGCGCGCCGAGTTGCTACTTCAGCGTGAGCGCATGGCCGACCCGGGCCCCTCGCATCTCCTGGTCGATGCCGTACTGGAGGCGATCCGGCAGTCGGAGGAGGACCGGCCGGACTCTTCTCAGCGGCGGCACGACTGGCTGGCGCAGGTCCTTGGTGACGCCTTCGTGCTCGACCCGTTGGACGGCGGCAGCGACGAGAGGACCGTCACACTGCGGCCTGGCGGCCTGGGCGGCGGGACAAGCAGGAAACTGGCCAACTTCCGGATCGTGCCCGACAGGCTTGTCAACGTGGTGATGGGCGCGGTCATGACCGCAGTCACCGGCCCCAATCCGCTCACAGTCGCCTTCGCCGTGTGGTCGGTCGTGCATCTGCTGTACGGATCGGTGCGGCGCGAACTCGGAGAGGACCAGGCCACCGTGCTCTGGGGGCTACTCGTCGCCTTGGCCGCGGGCAGCACGACAGATGCCGCGACGGTGATCAAAGTGGTGAACAAGGAAAGACGGCGTTCTGGACTGGAACCGTTGCCGCCGATCCGGGTCCGCGGTCTGCTGCATGAGCTGGCGGACAACCGGGTCATCCGACAGAACGGGGAACGCATCGAGCTCAAGGAGCACATCGTGGTGCGCTGTGATCGAGCCCCCGGCTGGACGACAGCCGACCGGATTCTCGAATGACCCCGTGAAGGTGCGGTGCAGGGCGCTAACGCGACGTGCGCACCCCGGGAGGACATGACGCGTCGTCCAGAGACCGCTAGGCGAGGCGGCACCACCTCGTTGTCTTGGCAGCATGTTCGACGGCCTGGACGAGCGGGGGACCTGTACGTCGGAGACGAGCCGTCTCCAGGTGGAACGCCGTGTCGACGGCTTGGCCCCGTCCCCATCGGCGATTACCCATGCAGTGGAATCGCAGGCGCCTGCCTCACTCGGCGTCGAAGCCGGCGAGTTCCTCGACCGCCGTGTCCAATGACCTGTCGACCCCCTGGTCGACCAACTTCCGGTACGCCGGGTCGCCGGCCGCCGCGAGACGCCGGATGCCGTCCGCGGAGGCGCCGACGCGCCGGCGGACGGTTTCGACGAACCGGCCGGCCGGGCCGTCCCAGCCGTACGCGCTGAGGAACAGCCGCAGCCGCCGGGGCCGGTCGGCGAACGCGGTGAACCCATCCGCGGCCACGACGTGGCGGGCGTGGAGCGGCACCCAGGAGAAGGCGGTGAAGGCGAGGTCCCACTCCCGGGTGACCGGACCGGCGAAGTCCCAGTCGAAGAAGCCGGTGAGGCGCCCGCCGGCCCACGCGGCGTTGTACGGCGCCGCGTCGTTGTGGCCGACGACCAGGCCGGGCCGCCAGGTCCCTCCCTCGCGCCAGACCGCGTCCGGCGGGGGGACGAAGTCCGCCACCGCGGCGTGGAAGTCACGCAGCCAGCCGGCCACCTGACGGAGCGCGTCGTCACCGTGCACCCACGCGGGCCACGGCCGCGCGGTCCCGACCACCTCTCCCGGCAGGTACGAGAGGACCTCCCGGCCCTGCTCGTCGAACCCCAGGGCACGCGGGGCCCTGTCGAAGCCGGCCTCCTCCAGATGCCGGAGCAGCGCGTGTACGGCAGGCGTCCACGGACCGGGGACACGGCGTACCGTGTCACCGACCCGGACCGCGCCATTCGTGTTCCCGCCGGGAAGACGCCGCTCCTCGCTCATGCGTCCGACGCCTGCCGGGGCAGGGCAGGTACGTCAGGCTTGGCGACGTCGATGCGGGTGCAGAGGGTCATGAGCTCGTTCTCGGCAGGCGGCTTCCGGACCGTCGAACCGCGCAGGGGGATGCGCGCCGCGACACCCTATCGGTCGAGCAGGGTGGTGAGGAAGTCCTGCGTCCGGGCGTCGACGGAGCAGACGACCGTGCCGATCATGCCGCGGGTGAGCAGCACCTTGTAGGTGTTGCGGATCAGCCGGTCGGCCTGCTCGTCCGTCACGGTCTTCTTCTTCAGCGCCGGGTCCTCGCTGGCCGTGCGTACGGTGACCAGGCGGCCGTCCCGGTAGACGAGGTCGGGGCCGAAGATGACGCCGTTCCAGTCGTACTCGAAGCCCTGGGCGGTGTAGACGCAGCCGACCTGCTCGAAGCCACCCGGCAGGGTGGCCCACAGCGCGCTCGGAGGAGCGTCGCCGACGGCGCGGTCGCCCTTGACGTTCCACGGCTTGGACCAGCCGTCGACCCGCACGTCGGGCACCAGGCGGTCGCCGTCGGGGTCGCTCCACCGCCAGCAGTAACCCGCCGTCATCCGGGCCGAGTAACCGTCGTTCAGCTTTCCCCGCAGCAGCCCCTCCAGATCGTACGGCGAGTCGGCGAGGGTGACCTCGAAGTTCGGGTCGCCGGTCCACGGCTCGGGATCCTCGCCGTTGAGGCCGAGCAGCCGCAGCACCCACTCCTCGTACGCGCGGCTGCCGCCGCAGCGGAACTGGGCGTCGAGATCCACCTGCTGCACGGACAGGCCGCGGGCCTGCGCGTGCGCCCTGATGTCGGCGACGGTCCCGGTCTCGCCCGGCCGCACCACCTGGTGTTCGTCGAGGAGGAAGACGGGGACGCGGGCGGCGCTTATCAGCTCGTCGAGCTGGGACCGGCCGGTCCGCTGGTCGGCCCTGGTGAAGCGGTTGGCCGACGTCTCGCGGATCCGGTGCGCCTCGTCGCAGATCAGCACGTCGAGGTCGTTGGGCGTGGCGGTCATGAAGTTGTTGAAGTATTTGAACATCGCCTTCGTGCGCGTGGATCCCCGGGCGACGTGGCGGCGCATGGTCTCGGTGAAGGACCGCGATCCGGTGGCGTGGTGTGCGGCATAGCCGCGTTCGGCGAGCTCGCCGAGCAGGGACAGGGCGATGACGCTCTTGCCCGACCCGGGCCCGCCGGTGACGATGACGACTTCCTTGGAGTCGGACGCCCTGGCCTTCTCCACCGCGTGCAGCACGATCTCGTACGCCAGGCGCTGCTGGTCGAGCAGGACGAACTGGTCCCGGTGCTTGATCTCGGCCGCGGCCACCTTCAGCAGTTGCTTGGACGGCCGGATCGCCGACGCCAGCAGCCGGTCTGCGGCGCGCGCACCGGGCGCGGGTGCGAACTGCGCCCGCAGGTAGTCGAGGAACCGGCCACGACGGCTCTGGCTGAACAGGCGGGTCCGCTCGTCCTCCACGCGGTCGTAGAGGTCGTGGATGTCCAGGTCGTTCGCGTTGTGCAGATAGGCGACGCCGCGCACGGCGTGACGGCGGTGCTCCAGGGCGCCGACGAAGTCGGCGAGGTAGTCGCAGTAGCCGTGCACCTGCACGACCGGGTGAAGCTTGGGGCGGTCGCCCATGCCGGGGACGAGTACGAGGTCGGCGTCGTCCTCGTACAGCTCGGCGCGGCTCCACTGCTTGAGCTCCACGACGACGTACGCGTCGTCGCCGGTGTGCCGGTCGACGCCGGCGAGGATCACGTCGGCCCGCTTGCTGGTGAGCGGTAACTGGTACTCCAGCAGCATCTCGACGCCGCCGAGCCCGGCGTCGACGAGGTCGCGGGCGAGGACGGGCAGGCTGCGGTCCCACGACCTCCGCTCGCCCCGGCCGGGATTGAGGCCCTGGGTGATGCGAAGCTGTTCGGCGATCACCTCGCTGAGCAGCCTTTCCGGCACCGACGCGAGCTGAAGCAGACCTTCCGCGGAATGCCGGACGACGGCCACGGACTTACCCCCAGGCAGCACGAAAGACTCGTGCGGTATGGGGGCATGTCCGTTCCCGGGTGAGAGAACGGAAGCCCGTCGGGCCGCATCACCAGTACGCGCGGAAGATTACACCGTTCCATGCGACAAGATCAGGTGATGCGTGCGTCTGATGCCGTTCGGGGCGGATCGGGTGGCAAGCAGGGCTCAGCAGCCGGGGTATTCGGCGTGGTCGAGGCGGCCGCCGGTGAACTGGGTGGTGAAGTCGTCGGCGAGCTCGACGATGGTGTCCCTGCCCTCCAGCCGCGACACCCAGCGCTCGGGAAGGGCGGTGTCGCCGTACACGGTGCCGAGGATGTTGCCGCAGAGGGAGCCGGTGGAGTCGCTGTCGCCGGAGTGGTTGACCGCCAGCAGCAGGGCCCGCTCGATGTCGTCGCCGCTCACCAGCGCGCAGTAGACCGCGATGGCGAGGGCCTCCTCGGCCACCCACCCGCCGCCGAGCGTCTCCACCGCCTCGGGCGCCGGCTCCGCCGCATCGGCCAGGGCGACCGCCGCCTCGATCGCGGCGGTGGTCTCCTCGTGCGCGGGCTGCTCGGCGAGCAGGCCGAGCGTGTCCCGTACGGCCGCAGGCAGCGGCGCGCCCTGGGCCAGGAGGCGGATCAGCGCGGCGAAGGCGCCGGCCGCGAGATAACCGGTGGGGTGCCCGTGCGTGATCTGGGCGCAGCCGGCCGCGAGCGTGAAGGCGGCCCGGGGATCGCGTACGGCCAGCCCGAAGGGGGCGGAGCGCATGACGGTGCCGCAGCCCTTCGAGCCGGGGTTGACCGGACCGGGCATGCCGGGGGCGGCGAGTGAACCGAGGCCGGCGCGCAGCCCGGACACGCAGGCGTTGCCGGGGGCGCGGCGGGAGTAGAGCCAGGTCTGCTCGCGGAGCCGGCCGGTGCGGACGAGGCCGTCGGCGGGCGGCGGCTGGCGGTGCTCCTGGGTGTCGAGCCAGCGCAGGTAGGCGTGGCGCACCACGTGCACCTCACCGCCGCCGATGCCCTTCTCCCTGACGCGTACGTCGGCGCGGATCAGCCCTTCGACCGTGAACAGCGTCATCTGCGTGTCGTCGGTGACCAGGCCGGTCCTGCCGCTCCAGTCGGGCGCGAGGTCGGTCAGCCCCGCCTCGCCGTGGTCGCGGCGGATGGCGGCGATCGAGTCGAACTCCACGGGCGCGCCGAGGGCGTCGCCGACGGCCCCGCCGAGCAGGCAGCCGCGCACCCGTGCCCCGAACGGGACGTCACCCGTTTCGGCATTGCTCACGATGATCCCCTTTCCTGCTTCCAATGAACCGTAGCGGTCTTGTGGCGGGGCCCGCCGATCGGATAGAAACGGCTCACCTCGAGTAGGAAAGTTTCCGACCTACTCGGGCCGGGACGCGAGGTGAAGCGTGAGCGGCGACTATCTGGCCGGGCCGCAGGGCCTGCTCTGGTCGATCAACGCCCGCGCGGTGCTCGACGTCATCGACCGTGAGGGGCCGCTGGGCCGGCCGGAGATCACCAGGGCCACCGGCCTGTCCAAGACCACCGTCGCCCAGGCTCTGCGTGAGCTCATGGCCCGCGGGGCCGTGGAGGAGGCGGGCGCCGACACCACGCGTCGCGGGCCCGCCGCGACCCTCTATCGGATCGCGCCCCGCTGCGCGCTCGCGCTCGGCGTCGACATCGGTCACCTGCGCATCCGCGCCGTCCTCGTGGACGCGATGGGGGAGACGCTCGCCCAGGCGGAGACCCGGGCGCCACGCCGCAGGGTGGCCGACACGGCGGCGGCGGTGGCCGCGCTCGCCGCCGAGTGCGCCGGACATGCCGGGACCGAGCCGGGCGCCATCGGCCAGGCCGTCGTCGGCGTCCCCGCGATCGTGGCGGGCGACGGCCACACCGTCAGGCGGGCGTACGGGCTGCCGCAGGGGGGCCGCGGCCTGGCCGAGGCGATCGAGAGCCACCTGCCCGTGCCCCTGCTGCTGGAGAACGACGTCAACCTCGCCGCCGTCGCCGAGCAGCGGTTCGGCGCGTGCGCCGACGTCGCCGACTTCGTCCTGCTCGGCGTCGGTGTCGGCATCGGCGCGGGGATCGTGCTGGGCGGCCGGCTGCACCGGGGCTTCGCCGGGGGAGCGGGCGAGGTCGCGTTCCTGCCCCACCCCGCGACCGAGCCCGGCACCGAGGTGCTCGGCGCGCGCCGCATCGCCGAACAGGCCAGGCAGGCCGGCATCGAGGGCAGCCCGTCCCCGCGCGAGATCTTCGAGAGCGCCAGGGGCGGCGACGAGAGGGCGCTCGCCGTGGTCGATGCGACCGCCCGCAGGATCGCCCACGTCGCGGCGTCCGTCGCCCTCGTGATCGAGCCGGAGCTGTTCGTGCTCGGCGGCGCGTTCGGCGCCAGCGCCGACCTGCTGCTCGGCCGCATCCGCCGCCATCTGGCGAGGGACGCCGCGCCGCTCCCGATCAGGATCATCGCGAGCGGCGTCCAAGGGGACGCGGTGCTGCGCGGCGCGTCCTGGCTCGCCCGCCATCGCGCGCGCGAACGCGCCTTCGCCGCCGTCGTGGGCGGCCGCACGACATGACCACCGGAGGGCCGTACGGCACGGACCCCGCCGGGTCAGGGAAAGGGAACATCACGTGAACCTCGCGAGACGGCTCGGCGCCGGGCCGGACGACCGGCTGCTGATCGTGAACGCCGACGACTACGGCATGTGCCGGGCGGCCAACACCGGAATCACCTCACTGCTCGCGGCGGGCGCGATCAGCTCGGCGACCGTCATGACGCCGTGCCCGTGGGCCCCCGACGCGGTCCGTACGGCCGTCGCGGGCGGCTACGACGTGGGCGTCCATCTGACGTTCACCAGCGAGTGGGAGGGATACCGCTGGGGGCCGGTGACCCGCGACCGCGCGGTGTCCTCGCTCGTGGACGAGGCCGGTTATTTCCCCGCCGACTCGCGCACGGTGGAGGAGCGGGCCGACCCCGAGGAGGTCGGCGCGGAGATCGACGCGCAGATCCGCAGGGCCGTCGCCCTCGGTCTCGACCCGTCGCACGCCGACAACCACATGGGCAGCCTGTACGGCCTGGAGACCGGCCGTGACTTCCTCGACGTCGTCTTCAAGGCGTGCGCGGAGCACGGCCTGCCGTTCCGGCTGCCCAGGACGCTCGACGGCATGGGCCTGCCGGCGGAGCTGGAGCCGTTCGCGCAGGCGAGGGCGGAGGCCGCGGACGCGGCGGGCGTGGTGATCCTCGACCGGCTGTGGACGCTGCCCTTCGAGCTGGCCGAAGGGGAGACGTACGAGAGCGTCAGAAGCGACATGATCGGGCTGATCCGGGCGCTGCGGCCCGGCGTGACCGAGATCTACATCCATCCGTTCGTTGATGACGGCGAGCTCCGGCAGATCATGCCGCAGCACGCCAAACGCGGCATGGAGCTGCGGCTGTTCACCGATCCGGAGGTCCGCCGCGCCATCGCGGAAGAGGGCGTCCGCCTCATCGGCTGGTCGGACCTGCGCACGGCCCAGAGGGCCCGATGAAGCGCCGCCCGGAGGGCCGGATGAAGCGCCGTCAGGAGGGCCCCGGCTCCGCGGGCCCGGTGGAGCCCGGCCCGGCAAGCGCGGTGACGCACGGTCCGGGGGAGCCCGGCTCGGTGAGCCCGGTGCGGCGCGGGCAGATGCTGGCCTATGGTTCGGGAAACCTGTCCGTCAACCTGCTCAGCCAGGCGTTCGCGACCTTCGCCACCTTCTACTACGTCGACCACCTGGGCGTCGACCCGTCGCTCATCGGCGTCGCCATGGTGATCCACGGCATCGTCAACGCGGTGCTCAACCCGCTCGTGGGGCACCTGTCCGACCGGACCCGCACGCGCTGGGGCAGGCGGGTGCCGTACATCGCGATCGGCATGGTGCCGCTGGCCGCGGCCTTCACCATGATCTGGATCCCGCTCGTGGACGGCGGGACCGCGCGGTTCTGGTACTTCCTGGTCGTCGTCCTCGTCTACGACGTGCTGTTCGTCGTCGTGGTGCTGAACTACGTGTCGCTGTTCCCCGAGATGTTCACGACCATCGCCGAGCGTGCCGCCGCCGCGTCGTGGCGGCAGATGTTCGCCATCGTCGGCATGATCGTCGGCGTCGCCGCCGCGCCCCTGCTGTACGGCGCGATCGGGTGGGCGGCCATGGGCGTGTCCTTCGGCGTCGTGGCGCTGGCCTTCTTCGCGGTGTCGCTGCGCGGATCGGCCGAGCGGGTGCACGCGGAGCGCGAGCGCTTCGGGTTCCTCGCCGCGCTCCGCTACACGCTCGCCAACCGCGCGTTCGTCACGTACGTCACGGGCAGCTTCCTGCTGCAGCTCACCTTCGCCCTGCTGCAGGCGGGGATCCCGTTCTTCACCAAGTACGCCCTCGGCGAGGCCGACTCCGCCAACAGCGTCATCCTGGGCGCGGTGTTCGTCGTCGCGATCCCGATGGTCTACGTGTGGAGCCGCGTCACCACGCGGATCGGGCCGCGCCGCGCCGTCCTCGTCGCGATCGTCGTGTACGGCGCGGCACAGGTGCCGTTCCTGCTCGTCGGGAACCTCGCCCTGACGGCGGTGACCGGGGCCGCGATCGGCGTCGGGATCGCGGGCATGCTGGTGCTCCTTGAGATCCTGCTCGCCGAGGTGATCGACGACGACGAGCGCAGGACGGGCACCCGTCGCGAGGGGATGTACTTCGGCATGAACGGGTTCATCGTCCGCTGGGCGGTGTCCCTCCAGGCCGTGGTCATCACCGTCGTGCTGGCACGGTCGAACTACCACAACGGGGCCGCGGTGCAGCCGCCCTCCGTCGAGACCGGCGTCCGGCTGATGATGGGCGCGGTGCCCCTGGTGGTGCTGGCGCTGGCCTTCGGCTGCTTCCTCCTCTATCCGCTGCGCTCGGGTGTCCGCCCGCGCGACGAGAGCGCCCCCGCCCCGGTGGCGCACTGACCGGCACCGGCGGCGCCGTCAGCGTCCGCAACGCCCCCTGCGACGGCAACGCCCCCTGCGACGGCAACGCCCCCTGCGACGGCAACGCCCCCTGCGACGGCAACGCCCCCTGCGACGGCAACGCCCCCTGCAACGGCACCGTCGCGGCCGGCGGCACGACGACGTCCGGGTGCGTCGCCAACGGGGACGGCGCGGCCACACCCGGCGGCGTAAGCTGATCCAACCCCTGATCCAGCCTCCTGAT
Source organism: Microbispora sp. CL1-1 (assembly GCF_012034195.1). Lineage (NCBI taxonomy): Bacteria > Bacillati > Actinomycetota > Actinomycetes > Streptosporangiales > Streptosporangiaceae > Microbispora > Microbispora sp. CL1-1. The sequence goes on along the minus strand of NZ_JAATEK010000022.1, from coordinate 24,074 downwards.
CCCGCCGGCGAGACCCGCGCACTCCGCCACACCCTCCGCCACACCCTCCCGCCACACCCCCGGGAGCTCCTCGATGACAGACCCTCGCATGCGCGCCTTCCGTGACCGTGTCGGCGGACTGGCGTACGGCGGGGACTACAACCCCGAGCAGTGGGACCCGAGTGTGTGGCGGGAGGACGTCCGGCTCATGCGCGAGGCGGGGGTCAACATCGTCTCGCTCGGCGTCTTCGCGTGGGCCTCGCTCGAACCCGAGCCGGGCAAGTACGAATTCGGCTGGCTCGACGAGGTCATGGACCTGCTGCACGACAACGGCATCGCGGTCAACCTGGCCACCCCCACCGCCGCGCCGCCGGCCTGGCTGTCGCAGCGGCATCCCGAGGTGCTCCCGGTCATGGCCGACGGCGAGCGGTTCGGCTTCGGCAACCGTCTGCACTACGACCCCTCGTCGCCGGTCTACCGGGAGTACGCGGCGAACATCACCACTCGTCTGGCCGAGCGCTACTCCTTCCACCCGGCCTTGGCGATGTGGCACATCAGCAACGAGTACGGCCCCACGGCGTACAACGAGGCCGCCTCGGCCGGGTTCCGCCGCTGGCTCCAGCGCAGGTACGGCGACCTGGCGACCCTCAACGAGGCGTGGACCACCCGCTTCTGGGGGCAGGTCTACACCGACTGGGAGCAGGTCGATGCGCCGGGCGTCCCGCGCACCTGGATGAACCCCAGCCGCATCCTGGACTTCAAGCGCTTCACCTCCGACGCCCTGCTCGAATGCTTCGTCGCCGAGCGCGACATCGTCCGCTCCTTCCGCGACGACATCCCGGTCGTCACCAACTTCATGCGCTTCTACCGGCACGCCGACTACTGGCGCTGGGCCCCGGAGGAGGACGCGGCGGCCCTGGACATCTACCCCGACCCCGCCGACCCGGATGCGCACGTGTCGGCGGCCTTCCAGTTCGACCTGTTCCGGTCGCTCAAGGGCGGGCGGCCGTGGCTGCTGATGGAGCAGGCGGCGAGCGCGGTCAGCCAGTGGAGGCTCAACGTGGTCAAGGAGCCCGGCCGGATGCGGCTCGGCTCGCTCCAGGCGGTCTCGCGCGGGGCCGACTCGGTCATGTTCTTCCAGTGGCGCGCCAGTCGCGGCGGGCACGAGCGCTTCCACTCCGCGATGCTGCCGCACTCCGGGCCGGACTCGCGCACGTTCCGCGAGGTCACCGCGCTCGGCCGGGAGGTCGGGCGGCTCGCGCCCGTGGCGGGGACGACCACGCGGGCCGAGGTCGCCGTGCTGTTCGACTGGAACGGCTGGTGGGGGCTGGAGGAGGTGTGGGGCCTGCCCCGCAACGACTTCAGCTACGTGGACACCGTCATGCGGCACTACCGGCCGCTGTGGGAGCACCACTACGCGGTCGACGTCGTGTCCACCCGGAGCGACCTGTCGTCATACAAGGTGCTGGTCGTGCCCAACGCGTACCTGATGGACGACGAGGGCGTCGCGGCCGTCACCGAGTTCGCCCGGAGCGGCGGCACCGTCGTCATGTCGTTCTTCTCGGGCGTGGTGGACGCGTGCAACCGCGTCCGCCCGGACGGCTACCCGGGCGCGTTCCGCCGCCTCATCGGCGCGAAGATCGACGAATACTGGCCCGCGTGCCCCGGCGAACGGTTCACCGTCGACTTCGCCGACGGACGTACGGCGACGGCCGACTGGTGGCGCGAGGACATCCACCTGGAGGGCGGCACGGCGCTGGCGACGTACGCCGACGGGCTGCTCAGGGGACGCGCCGCGGTCGTCGCCAACGACTTCGGCGCCGGCCGGGTCGTCTACTTCGCCACCCTCCTGGAGCAGGACGCCTTCGACCGGGTGCTGCTCGGCGAGCTGAGGGCGGCGGGCGTGGAGAACCGCTTCGACGGCCTGCCCGCCCACCTGGAGTGCGCGGTCCGCGAGGACGACCGGCACGAATACCTCTTCCTGCTCAACCATGACGCGCAGGCGTCCGTCGCCGTCCCGGTGGACGGCGACGGCACCGACCTGCTCACCGGCCTCCCGGCGTCGGGGGAGGTCACCGTGCCTCCCCTCGGAGCGGTGGTCATGCGCCGGGCGCGGCGGCCCTGACCCCGGCCCGGCTCCCCGGCGGCGCGGTGCTCTCGCGGACCACGAGCTCGTTCGCGAGGTCGATCCGGCTCGTGGCCGGCTCCACGCCGCGGGCCAGGTCGAGCAGCATCTGGGTGGCGACCGTCGCCATGTCGCGCAGCGGCTGGCCCACGGTGGTCAGGGCGGGCTCGACCCAGCCGGCGACGGGCACGTTGTCGTAGCCGACCACCGACAGGTCCCCGGGGACGTCGAGGCCGAGCCGCCGGGCCGCGCGCAGGACGCCGAGCGCCTGCAGGTCCGACCCGGCGAAGATCGCGGTCGGCCGGTCGGGGCGCGACAGCAGGTCCATCGCGTGCTCATATCCGGCGTCGACGTAGAAGTTGCCATACCTGACGAGGTCGGGGTCGATGGTGAGCCCCGCCTCGTCGTGGGCGACCCGGAAGCCGGCGACCCGGGCCCTGCTGCACATCACGTCCTTCGGGCCGGAGATGACCGCGATGCGGCGGTGGCCCAGCTCCAGCAGATGACGGGTGGCGAGCAGGCCGCCGTCCCAGTTGTTCGAGCCGACCACGGGCACGGACTCGGCGATCTCACCGTCGGTGTCGACGACGACGAACGGGACCTGCGCCCGCCGCAGCTTCCGCTGCTGCGACTGGGACGGCCGGGACATGACGAACAGCACGCCGAGAGGCCGATGGTCGAGCACGCCGTCCAGCCACTCATCCGGTGGCAGGTGCGCCCCGTTGAGCTGGGACAGGACGACCTCGATCCGCGTGGCGGCGGCGACGGCGTCGACGCCTTGGATGATCTCCATCGACCACATGGAGTTCAACTCGTGGAAGACGAGGTCGATCTGCCCCTTGAGCGTGCGCCGCTTCGAACGGCGGCGGTACTGGTGCCGCGCGAGGCCGGCCTCGACGCGTTCCCGGGTGTCGGGCGCGACGTCGGGCCGGCCGTTGAGGACCTTGGAGACCGTGGTCACCGAGACGCCGAGCTCTTCGGCGATGGACGCGATCGTGGCAGGGCGTGGATCGCGGGCGGGGGAGGCGCTGGTCATCTGTCCGCTCGTCGTTTATCCGAAAGTTTCGCGAAACTCTACCACCGGAAGGCGCTGGGATACACCGAGATCCAGGCGGCATTGGGGGTGGTATGGGCAGAATCCCGAGGATTGACTGCCCTCTTGACGCACCCATGCCCGGGTCCTATATTTCCGCAATATTAATGGCAACTTTCGAAACTTTCGGTTCGCGCTGCCATGCCGCTTTTCGGGGCGGGGTGCGCGAAGCCGCCCCAATCGGCGGCCGCACGCGCCGCCGTGGATCCGTTCCGATGGCATCGGAGGCACGGGATGAGTACCACCAGGGCGATCGACGCGTCGCCGGACACCGGGGATCGCCGGCGGGCGAGGCCCGATCCCGCCCGTGCGCGGCGCCCGCCGCGCCGCACCTGGCGCCAGGCGTTACGCCGTGATTGGCAGCTCTACTCGCTGGCGATCCTTCCGCTGCTGTTCTTCGTGATCTTCCGGTATCTGCCGATGATCGGGAACGTCATCGCCTTCCGGAAGTTCCAGCCCGGCGGCAGCGTGCTCGGCGAGGAATGGGTCGGCCTTCGCTACGTGAAGATGTTCCTGAACGACCCGTCGTTCTGGCAGGTGTTCACCAACACCGTGGTCATCGGCGCGCTGACCCTGCTGTTCTGCTTCCCCACGCCGATCGTGCTCGCCCTGCTGATCAACGAGCTGCGCGGCCGCAAGATCAAGCGCTTCGTCCAGTCGGTGTCCTACCTGCCGCACTTCCTGTCGATGGTGATCGTGGCCGGGCTGGTCATGGAGATGCTGTCGGTGGACGGCCCGGTCAACCAGCTCCTGCGCGCGGCCGGCAGCGAGCCCATCGCTTTCCTGCAGGAGGCGGGGTGGTTCCGGACGATCTACGTCTCCTCCGAGATGTGGCAGACGGTCGGCTGGGGGACGATCATCTACCTCGCCGCGCTCACGACCATCGACGAGCAGTTGTACGAGGCCGCCAGGATCGACGGCGCGAGCCGCTGGCGGCAGGTCTGGCACGTGACCCTCCCCGGCATCCGGCCGACCGCGATGACCCTGCTGATCCTCAACATCGGCACGTTCATGGCCGTGGGCTTCGAGAAGATCCTGCTGCTCTACAACCCGCTGACGTATCCCACCGCCGATGTGATCTCCACGTACCTCTACCGGATGGGCATCGTCTCCAACAGCTTCAGCTACGCCGCGGCGATCGGCCTGTTCGAGGCCGTGATCGGGCTGGCCCTGGTCATGTCGGCGAACCTGATCTCCCGGCGCACGGTGGGGACGAGCCTGTGGTAACCGTCGACAGGACCCGGGGCTACCGGGTGTTCCGGGTCGTGAACACGATCATCCTGACCGTGGTCGTGCTCGTCACCCTGTATCCGTTCGTCAACATCGTCGCCCGGTCGTTCAGCGACGAGTTCGCCATCCGGGCCGGCAAGGTCAACCTCGTTCCCGTCGGGTTCACCTTCCGTACGTACGAGTTCGTGGCCTCCGACCCCACGTTCTGGACCAACTACCGCAACACGGTGGTCTACACGGTCGTCGCCACGGCCATCGCGATGGTGATGACCACGTGCTACGCGTACGTGCTGTCGAAGAAGCACCTGAAGGGCCGCACGGTCCTCATCGGGATCGCGGTCTTCACGATGTTCTTCACCGGCGGGCTCATCCCCAACTACATCCTCATCTCCAGCCTCGGGCTGAAGGACAGCATCTGGGCCATCGTCCTGCCGAACGCGATCAGCGTCTTCAACCTCCTGGTGATGAAGGCGTTCTTCGAGGGCCTGCCGGTCGAGCTGGAGGAGGCCGCCGCGATCGACGGCATGAGCACCTACGGCATCCTGTTCCGGATCGTGCTGCCGCTGTCGAAGGCGGTCCTCGCGACGATGGTGCTGTTCTACGCCGTGTCGTTCTGGAACTCGTGGTTCGCGGCCTTCCTCTACATGAGCCAGAACGACCTGTTCCCGGTGACCGTCTACCTGCGCAACCTCATCGCCGGCGCCACCACGGGCACGTCCGTCGGCGCCGACGCCACCGACATGACCGTGGCCACCAACATCAAGTCCGTGACGATGGTGCTCACGGTCATCCCGATCCTGGTGGTCTACCCGTTCGTCCAGCGCTACTTCGTCAAGGGCGTCATGCTCGGCGCGGTGAAGGGATAACACGCCGGACCTCTCATTCCGCATTCACTCAGCCCGTTTCCCCAGCTCATTTCACCAGGGAGAGGACCCCCCTTTCATGTACGAGATCAACCGGCGTCAGGCGATGGTCGCCGTGGGAGCCTTCCTCGCTCTCGCCGCCTGCAGCACCGACGGCGACGGCGGCGACTCCGGCGGCGCCAAGCAGAGCGGTGACGACTTCGCGGCGAACCGGGACGGCGCGATGGCCGACTACGGCGTCGGCAAGACGTTCAAGGCCGCTGCCCCGCTCACGTTCAGCATCCTCTACAACAATCACCCGTTCTATCCGATCAAGAACGACTGGCTGTTCTGGTCGGAGCTGACCAAGCGCACCAACGTGACGCTGGAGCCGAACGTGGTGCCGCTGAGCGACTACGAGAACAAGCGCAGCCTGATGATCGGCGCGGGCGACGCTCCCCTGATCATCCCGAAGACCTACCCGGGCCAGGAGACCCCCTTCGTCGCCTCGGGCAGCGTCCTGCCGGTCAGCGACTATCTCGACCTGATGCCGAACTTCAAGGAGAAGGTCGCCAAGTGGAACCTGCAGGCCGACCTTGACACGCTCCGGCAGGCGGACGGCCGTTTCTACCTGCTCCCCGGTCTCCACGAGGACTACTGGACGGACTACACGCTCGTGGTGCGCAGCGACATCCTCGACAAGCTCGGGCTGGAGATCCCGCAGACCTGGGACGACGTGCACAACATGCTGAAGGCGATGAAGGCGGAGTATCCCGACTCCTATCCCTACTCGGACCGTTGGGGCATCCCCACGCCGGGCGGCGCCATGCTGAACCAGGTCTTCGGTCTGGGCAGCGGCGCACGCGGCGGCTGGGGCTTCACGACCGGCATCACGTGGGACCCCAACGCGCAGAAGTTCGCCTTCACCGGCGCCATGGAGCAGTACAAGCAGATGCTGCAGTTCCTCCACACGCTGGTGGAGGAGAAGCTGCTCGACCCGGAGAGCTTCACGCAGCAGGACGACCAGGCGATCCAGAAGCTGGCGTCCGGCAAGTCCTTCGTGATCAGCGGCAACGCCCAGACGCTGGTGAACGAGTATCGCCCGCCCCTGAAGAAGGCCAACCCGAAGGCGAAGCTCATCAAGATCCCGGTGCCCATCGGGCCGCAGGGGCCGGTCAAGGCCGACGCCAACGACAGCCGGCTGGAGAACGGCATCATGATCTCCAAGAAGGCCCGCGACAGCAAGAACTTCGTCGCGATGATGCAGTTCATCGACTGGCTCTGGTACTCCGACGAGGGCCAGGTGTTCGCCAAGTGGGGCATCGAGGGGACCACCTACACCAAGGACGCCTCCGGCAAGTACCAGCTGGCGAAGGACGTCGACTTCGTCGGCCTCAACCCCGGCGCGCCCAAGCACCTGCAGAAGGACTTCGGCTTCTCCAACGGCGTGTTCGCCTACGGCGGCAGCACCGAACTGCTCCAGTCGACCTTCTCCGAGGAGGAGATCGAATGGCAGAAGACGATGAACGCCAGGCAGGCGCTGCCGCCGAAGCCGCCGAGCCCGCTCAACGACGAGGAGCGCGAGCAGGCCGCGCTGTGGCAGACCCCGCTGAAGGACCACGCCACCCAGAACACGCTCGAGTTCATCCTCGGCAAGCGGAGCTTCGACGAGTGGGACGCCTACGTCAAGGAACTCGAGGCGAAGAACATGACGTCCTACGTCAACCTCGTCAACAGCGCGTACGAGCGCTACAAGAAGGAGCACGGCTGACCGGCCCGTGCCGGCCGTGCCTGACCCACGGCCGGCACGTGTTTTCCGGAACGGCGAGCGAAGGACGATGATGCGCGACCCTGCCCCCGATGTCCCTGATGTCCACGAGATCCCGAGCAGGCTGCCGGACGCCTGGCGGTTCTGCGTCGGCACCGGACGCTTCGACCTGGCCCTGCGCCGGGACTACCAGGAATCTCTGGCGCTGGTGCAGCGGGAGATCGGCTTCCGGCACATCCGGGGGCACGGGTTGCTGAGCGACGGGGTGGGCGTCCATCGGCCGTACGAGCACGGCGGCCGGCGGCACGTGCGGCACGTGTTCACCTACGTCGACCAGGTGATCGACGCCTACCTCGGCCTCGGGATCGCGCCCTTCCTCGAACTGGGCTTCATGCCCTCCGGGCTCGCGTCCGGAGAGCAGACCGTGTTCTGGTGGCATGGCAACATCACCCCGCCCCGCGACTGGCACGAGTGGGCCGCGCTGGTGCGGGCCACGGTGACGCACCTCATCGACCGGTACGGGCTCGACCAGGTGCGCACCTGGCCGATCGAGGTGTGGAACGAGCCCAACCTCAAGGAGTTCTGGCTCGACGCCGACGAGGCGGCCTACCAGCGGCTCTACGAGGTGACCGTCAACACGATCAAGGACGTCGACGCCTCGCTCCAGGTGGGCGGGCCGGCCATCTCGCCCGGCTCCGACGACTGGCTGGTGCGCTTCGCCGACTTCGTCGTGGAACGGTCGCTGCCGATCGACTTCGTCAGCAGGCACGCCTACACTTCCGGCCCGGCGCGGCATGTGCCGTTCGGCGTGCACCAGACGCTGGGCCCGCCGTCGCGGCTGCTGGAGCAGTTCGCCCTGCCCCGGCAGCAGCTCAAGGGCGGCCCGCTGGCGGACCTGCCCGTGCACATCACCGAGTTCAACTCCTCCTACCGGCCCGACAACCCGATCCACGACACGGCCTTCAACGCCGCGTACCTCGCGCCGGTGCTGGCCACCGGGGGAGACCTGGCCGACTCCTTCTCCTACTGGACCTTCAGCGACGTGTTCGAGGAGGTGGGCGTGCCGGCGTCGCTGTTCCACGGCGGCTTCGGCCTGCTGACCCACCGCCAGATCAAGAAGCCGACCTATCACCTGTACGCCTTCATGGCCCGCATGGGCGAGGAGATCCTGGCCCGTGGCGAGGACCACCTGGTCACCCGCGACGACACCGGCCGGGTCACCGTGCTGGCCTGGGCGCCGGTGGACGTCACCGGAGGCCCGCCCGTCGACGGCCACCGCCTGCGGCTGTCGGTTCCGATCGGCTCCCCGTCCGGCTCCCCGTCCGGCTCCCCGGCGGGCTCCCCGGCGGGCTCCCCGGCGGGCTCGGCCTTCCTGCTGCGCTCGTCGGTGAGCGAGGAGAAGGGCAACGCCTGGCGGGCGTGGTGCGAGATGGGCCGCCCGGCCTCGCCCCGGCCCCGGCAGCTCGACGCGCTCAGGGAGGCGGCCGAGCCGGTCCGCACTTACCGCGGGCTGCCCATCGAGGACGGGCACGTCCACCTGGACGTCATCCTCGACCGCCACGAGGTCACCCTGCTGGAGATCACCCCGGTGATCGACGAGACCCCGCCCTGGGCGGCAGGGCAGGACCACCGCCGCCTGCTGGGCCTGGACGACCAGGGAGACCCCCGATGACCGAGACGACGATCCGGCGGTTCGGCCAGGGACCGCTCTCCCGTGCCTCCGCGCTGGTCTACACGCTGCTCACGGTCGAGTTCCTGATCGTGGCCACCACCCTGCCCGGCCTGGCCGGGCTCGTCCTGCTCGACCGCGACGCCGCCAACGTCCCGCTGGCCGCGGCGTGCGCGCTTCCGGCCGGTCCGGCGCTGTCCGCCGCGCTGTACGCGCTGCACCGGCGGAGGCTGGACCTGGCCGACCTCCACCCGGCGTCCGCGTTCTGGCGCGGCTACCGGATGAACATCGGCGGCGTGCTGAAGCTGTACGTTCCGTGGCTGGCGGGGCTGACCGTCCTCGGGACGACGTTCGCCAACTTCGGCGCGGCGGGCGTGCCGGGCTGGTGGGCGGTCCTGCTCGCCGTCGTGGCGCTCGCGACGGCCCTGTGGGGCGCGAACGCGCTCGTGATCACGTCGCTGTTCGCGTTCCGCGCGAGGGACGTCGCCCGCCTGGCCGTCTACTTCCTGTTCTCCACGCCCCGCGTCGCGCTCGGCAACGCCTGCCTCGCCGTCGTCGCGGCCGGGGTCACGCTGGTCGCCACCGAGGCCGCGCTGACGCTGCTCGGCTCGGTGTTCGCGGCGGCGCTGCTGCTGAACAGCAGGCCGCTGATCGCCGAGGTCACGGAGAAGTTCACCGTTCAAGGCGCGACCGCTCAGGGCGATTCCCCGGAGGGGCCACGTGACGACTCCTGATCGCGTCCATCCCGCCTGGCTGCCGCCGGAGGCGTTCCGGGCGATCGGCTCGCGCCGCACGCTCGTGCTCGGCGACGGGCTCCTCGCCGAGACCGTGCACGACGAGGTGGCCCAGGCGTCCGCCCGGTACGGCGGAAGCGTCCGCCGGGCCGGTGACGGGCCGTACGACCTCGTGCTCGCGCTCACGACCGCCGAGGCCCTGCCGGGCGTCGCGGGCGAGGTCCGCCCCGATTCCGCGATCGGCGACGAGGGCTATGTGCTCGCCCGCAGGGACGGCGTCACCGTGGTGCTCGCCGACGAGCCCGCCGGGCTGCTCTACGGCCTGTTCCACGTCGTACGGCTCGGGGAGCGGGCGTTCGCGGGGGAGCGGCCGGCCGAGCATCACCGGCCGGCGGTGCGGCGGCGCATGCTCGACCACTGGGACAACGTCGACGTGCATCCCGTGATGGGCCAGGTCGAACGCGGCTACGCGGGCGGGTCCGTCTTCTGGCGCGACGGCGCCCCGCGCGGCGACCTGGCGCGGGTGCGCGCCTACGCCCGGCTGCTGGCCGCGTGCGGCATCAACGCGATCTCCGTGAACAACGTGAACGTGCACGCCACCGAGGCCCACCTGCTGACGGACCGGCTCGGCGACGTCGCCGCGCTCGCGGACGTGTTCCGGCCGTACGGGATCAGGGTGCACCTGTCGGTGAGCTTCGCCTCGCCGGTCGTCGTCGGAGGGTTGCCGACCTCCGACCCGCTGGACGAGGACGTGCGCAAGTGGTGGGCGGACGTCACCGGCCGGGTCTACGACACGATCCCCGACTTCGGCGGATATGTCGTGAAAGCAGATTCGGAGGGGCAGCCCGGCCCGTTCGCGTACGGGCGCGACCACGCCGACGGCGCGAACCTGCTGGCCGAGGCGCTGGCGCCGTACGGCGGGGTCGTGCACTGGCGGGCCTTCGTGTACAACCACCGGCAGGACTGGCGCGACCGCTCCACCGACCGCGCCCGCGCCGCGTACGACCACTTCGCCCCGCTCGACGGGCGGTTCCGCGACAACGTGATCCTCCAGGTGAAGCACGGCCCGATCGACTTCCAGCCGCGCGAACCGGTGTCGCCGGTCATCGCGGCCATGCCCGCCACCCGCGTGGCGGTGGAGCTCCAGGTGACGCAGGAGTACACCGGTCAGCAGCGGCACGTCTGCTATCTCGCGCCGATGTGGCGCGAGGTGCTCGGCTTCCGCCCCTGGGGCGCCGACGGCTCCGACGTGGCCGATCTCGTCGGCGGCGGCGACCTGGTGGCGGTCTCCAACGTCGGCGACGACCCCTACTGGACCGGCCACCCGCTCGCCCAGGCCAACCTGTACGCCTTCGGACGCCTGGCCTGGGAGCCGCGCCTGGACCCGGTGGCGATCCTCGACGAGTGGATCGACCTCACCTTCGTCCCGGCGGCGACGGGGGACACCGAGCGGCTGCGGCGCACGCTGCACGAGATCATGGACGACTCCTGGCGCACCTACGAGCGCTACACCGCCCCGCTGGGCGTCGGGTTCATGGTCCGTCCCGGCCACCACTACGGGCCCGACGTGGACGGATACGAGTACACGCCGTGGGGCACCTACCACTTCGCCGACCGCGACGGCGTCGGCGTCGACCGCACCCGCGCCACCGGCACCGGCTTCACCGGCCAGTATCCGCCGCCCTGGTCGGAGGTCTACGAGTCGCTCGCCGACTGTCCCGACGAGCTGCTGCTGTTCTTCCACCACGTCCCGTACGGGCACGTGCTGCGCAGCGGGTCGACGGTCATCCAGCACATCTACGACACCCATTTCGCGGGCGCCGAGCAGGCGGCCGAGGCCGGACGGCGATGGGAGGAGGCCGTGGGGTTGTTCGACCCGGCCCTGCACGCCCGGGTGAAGGACCTCCTGGACGAGCAGGTCCGCTGCGCGGAGGAGTGGCGCGACCAGATCAACGCCTACTTCTTCCGCAAGTCGGGCGTCCCCGACGCGCGCGGGCGGCGCATCCCATGACGGCGCCTGCCGCGGACGGGCACTCTGTTCCGGGCGGACATCGGGCTGTTCCGGACGGACACTGTGCTGTTCCGGACGGACACTGGGTGCCCACCTGGACGGCGATGCCGCAGCTGACCGAGCCCGACAACATGCCGCCTCCGCCGTTCACCCGCAACGACTGTGTCCTCGCCGATGCCACGCTCCGGCAGACCGTACGGGTCTCGGTGGGCGGGCGGTGGATCCGCCTGCGGGTGTCGAACGCCTTCGGCGGCTCGGCGCTGCCTCTCACGAAGGTCACCGTGGCGCTGCCGGCCGGGGGACGGGCCGGGGTGAGCGCGGTCGAGCCGGGGACGGTGCGGCCGGTGACCTTCCGCGGGCGCGCGCCGGTGACGATCCCCGCAGGGGCGCAGGCGGTCTCCGACCCGCTGGAGATCGAGGTGGCACCCCGGTCGAACCTCGCCGTGACCGTCTATCTGGCCGAGGGCCAGCGCTCGGCGCACATCACGTCGCATCCGGGCTCGCGGACCACCTCCCACCTGCTGGTCGGCGACCACGCCGACGCCGCCGACCTGCCCGGCGCGACCCCGGTGGACCACTGGTACTTCCTCGGCGGCGTGGAGGTGTGGGCCGAGCCCTCGGTCGCCGCGGTGGCGGTGGTGGGCGACTCCCTGTCCGACGGCCGGGGCTCGACCACCAACGGCAACGACCGCTGGCCCGACCGGCTGCTCGACCGCCTGCTGACCCGGCACGGCATGGACGGCGTCGCGGTGCTCAACCAGGCGGCCGGCGGCAACCGGGTGCTCAACGACGGCCTCGGCCCCAACGCGCTGGCCCGGCTGGACCGTGACGTGCTCGCCCAGAGCGGCGTGGCGTGGCTGGTCCTGTTCGAGGGGGTCAACGACATCGGCACCGCCGAGGCGAGCCCGGCCGCGCAGAAGCAGGTGGCCGACGACCTCGTCTTCGCCTACGACCAGATCGTCACGCGGGCGCACGCACGGGGCATCCGCGTGTACGGCGCGACGCTGACGCCGTTCGGCGGCCACGACGGCTACGACGACGCGCAGGGCCGGCGTGAGCGGGCCCGGCGGGTGGTCAACGAGTGGATCCGCACCGGCCGCCGGTTCGACGCGGTGATCGACTTCGACCACGCCGTCCGCGACCCGGCCGATCCCCGCCGCCTGCTCGCGGCGTACGACGTGGGCGACCACCTGCACCTGAACCCGGCTGGATACCAGGCCCTCGCCGACTCCGTGCCCGCCGGCCTGTTCCGGTGGGAGCCGCCGCCACCCGGCTTCGGGTTCGCCTAATGGGAGCTACCGGGTCGGTCCGATCGGGCGGACCCGCCGTGCTGGTGCCCCGTGAAGTCACTAGAGTGGCGTCCGGCCGTGGTTTCCCGACCACCGGCGTCACCGACCGTCCCGGGACGAACGAGCGCGATGAGGATCATCGAGGACGACCTGTCAGGCCCGCAGATCGCCGAGTTCCTGTGGGAACACGTGCGGGAGATGCGGTCCATCACGCCGCCGGAGAGCAAGCACGCTCTCGATCTCGACGGCCTGCGCACGCCCGAGGTCACGTTCTGGTCGGTGATGGACGGCGACGTCGTCGTGGGCTGCGGCGCCATCAAGAGGCTCGACCCGGCGCACGCCGAGCTGAAGTCGATGCGCACGTCGGCGGCGCGCAAGCGCAGCGGGATCGCGTCCCTGCTGCTGGAGCACATCATCGGCGAGGCCCGGCGGATGGGCTTCACCCGGCTGAGCCTGGAGACCGGCTCGGCCGACTTCTTCCTGCCCGCACGACGGCTGTACGAGAAGTTCGGGTTCCGCTACTGCGAACCCTTCGCCGACTATCGGCCCGACCCGCTCAGCGTGTTCATGACCAGGCTGCTGTGACGACGTCGTCAGTACGCGTCGGGGCGCAGGGCCCGGGCGCACACGGTGAGGCCGTCTCGCAGGATCTCCCGCGTGGTGTCGTCGACCTTTTCGAGCATCACCGTTTCGATGGCGTCGAGTGAGCTGTCGCAGCTCCGCAGCACGGCCGTCCCCTCGGGAGTGAGGCGGGCGCACAGGGTGCGGCCGCCGTTCGGGTGCGGATCGCGGCGGATCAGGCCGCGCCGTTCCAGGTCGCGGATGACGAGGTTCATCGCCTGCGGCGTGACGAAGGCGATGCGGGCCAGCTCCGCCGACGACGCCCCATCGCGTGTGCGCAGCTCACTGAGCGCCATGTATTCGGTCGTGGTGACGCCGTGCCTGGCGAGCGTGTCGTCCAGGCGGGCGCGGATGCGGCGCTCCAGGCGGAACACCAGGTAGCTCAGGCGGGCCGCGGGGGCGGCGGGCCGAGCGGCGGGGCGGGTGCGGCGGGCGGTCACCGGACGACCATACCGCGCGATCTTCTAGATGTAAGTTTCGCGGCTGGGTATCAAGTTACTTGATAGCAAGTGCCTTGATATGCAGTGGAAACGCCTATTCGACCGCGAGGCGCTCGCGGACGTCCCTTGACCTCGGACCGACATTGCTTCTATACCGGCTGACGTCACGACTTCCGAGCGAACGGCGATTCCGGAACGTGCGCGGAATAGCGCATGGGAAAAGAGGGAACCGCCGCTGATCCGAGAAGGAGGAGCGGATGAAACGATTAATCGCGGCGGTCGCCGGCGCCGTCGCCGCGGTGCTGTGCGCCGCCGGGGCCCTGGTGTCGGTGGTGGTGTCCGCGCACCCTGCCGCCGCGGCCACGCTGACCGAGGTGACCGGCTTCGGCGCCAACCCCGGCAACCTGCGCATGCACCTGTACGTCCCGAACAACGTCCAGCAGAACCCGCCGATCGTGCTGGCCATGCACACATGCGGGGGCTCAGGGCCGGGCTTCTACTCGTCCACCGAGTTCGCCTCGCTGGCCGACCGCTATGGCTTCATCGTCATCTACCCGTCGGCCTCGAAGAAGATGAACTGCTTCGACAACTGGTCCGAGGCGTCCAAGGTGCGCGGCGGCCAGACCGACCCCGTGTCCCTCATGTCGATGATCACCTATGTCGAGCAGCAGTATCACGGCGACCCGAACCGGGTGTTCGCGACCGGCGCCTCCTCGGGCGCGATGATGACCAACGCGATGCTCGCCCTGTATCCCGAGGTGTTCAAGGCGGGCGCGGCGTTCATGGGCGTGCCGTTCACCTGCTTCCCCAACGAGGCGGCCTACAGCCCGGGCGGCAACTCCGCTCCGTGCGTGGGCAAGACCGCGCAGCAGTGGGGCGACGTGGTCCGCAACGCGAACCCGAGCTATCGGGGGCCGTGGCCGCGCATGCAGCTGTGGCACGGCACCAGCGACAACGTCGTGGCCTACGCCGAGCTGGACGAGGAGATCAAGCAGTGGACGAACGTCCACGGCCTGAGCCAGACGCCGACGACCACGGACACGCCGCAGTCCGGGTGGAGCCGCCGCCGCTACGCCGACTCCTCGGGGACCGTGCAGGTCGAGGCGTACACCATCCAGGGCGCGGGCCACAGCCTCCCCATGGGCGGCATGGCGGCCATCGCCATCCAGTTCTTCGGTCTCACCGGTAGCCCGAGCCCGAGCCCCAGCCCGAGCCCGAGCCCCAGCCCGTCCGCGAGTCCGTCCGCCAGTCCGTCCGCGAGCCCGAGCGCCAGTCCGTCTGCGAGCCCGTCCGCCAGTCCGTCCCCGAGCCCGTCGATTCCGCAGGGCGCCTCCTGCCGGATCACGTACCGGCCCAACTCCTGGAACGACGGCTTCACGGCGGACGTCACGATCACGAACACCGGCACCGCTCCCGTCAACGGCTGGACCGTCACCTGGACGTGGCCGGGCAACCAGCGGATCACCAACGCGTGGAACACCACCGTGACCCAGTCCGGCGCCCAGGTCACCGCGCGCAACGTCTCCTACAACCCCGCCATCCCCGCCGGAGGCAGCACGAACTTCGGCTTCCAGGGCACCTACAGCGGCACCAACACCGCACCGGCCGCCTTCGCCCTCAACGGCGCGGCCTGCACCATCGCCTGACCGGCCCCGGCCGCGCCGCGACGAGCCATCAGGGGGCGGCGCGGCCGGGCCTCAGACGGTCATAGGTCAGACCCGTCAGACGGTCATAGGTCAGATCCGTCAGACGGCCATAGGCCGGACACGTCAGACGGCCCGGTGTCAGACGGGCAGCGTGTCCAGGACGGTGGCGGCGATTCCGGCGGCGGGCGGCTCGTACCGCTGCGCGAGCGTCTGGAAGGTCCGCTCGGCCTGGATCGCCGGCCAGTCGCGGGGCAGGTGCTCGGCGGGCAGGTGCGGATCCTGGCGGACGAGATGCAGCCAGTCGGTGTGCAGCAGCAACTGCCGCGCCAGGTCGTCGGGCGCGCCGGGGAACGGCCGGGGGACGTCCCACTGGGCGAGGAACGCCCGGTAGCGCGCGGCGATCTGCTCGATGTCGAACGCCTTCCCGACGAGATCGGCCGCCTCGGTCGGCTTGAACGCCTTGGCGGTCAGCACGGTCACGTGGTCGCCCAGGTCGAGGGAGGCGAGCACGTCGGTGACGTCCTTGACGCCCGGCGCGATCCACAGCCCGCTCTGCAGCAGGCCGAAGCCGTCCCAGATGAGCCGCGACCGCAGGTCGTGCCGCGTGCTGCGGCGGCTGTCGGGGATCGAGAAGCCGACGACCGTCCACGTGCCGTCCCAGTCGCGGTTCACCGCGCCGGTCTCCCACACCCGTCTGCGCCCGTCCTCCAGGACCTCCACGGCATGCGGGGTCAGGCCGAAATACACCTTCCGTCCTTGCCGGTGCCGGGTCAGCAGGTTGCGCTTCACCATGCGCGCGAGCGTCGACCGTACGGCCTCCTCGGAGACGCCGAGGCGCGCGAAGACGTCGATGACGCTCCCCGAGTAGACGGCGATGTCGCGATGCAGCACGTAGATGCCGAGGAAGCTGAACATCAGGGACTGCGGGCGCAGGGATGGCGCCGCCTGGTCGTCTTCGCCGCCGAGGGTCACGAGCACAGGGTAGACCGAACCCGAACGTCATGCACATCTGTGACGACCGTCACATCACTGCCCGACATCTGAAGGTGTGCGACCCGGCGGCCACTCCGTCCGTGGGTGCGGCCGCCGGACGGGGTAGGCCGGAGAACGGGCGGCTCCGGGCGGGGTGCAGGTGCCCGGAACGGGCCGCCGTTACATATTGGGCAAACTATTGACGTCCGTTAGAAATATGCCTAACCTCCGGACGAGAAGGCGAGAGTCCAGCTCGCTCCCGGACGAGGAGCTCGGTCATGCCGAACCTGTCAGTCTCATCCCCCAACCCCGTTCAGCTTCGCCGCGCGGTGGCCTCCAGCTTCCTGGGCAGCGTCATCGAGTATTACGACTTCCTGCTCTACGCCACGGCCTCGGCGGTGGTCTTCAACAAGGTCTTCTTCTCCTCCCTCGACTCCCTCACCGCGACGGTCGCCAGTTTCGGCACCTTCGCGACCGGCTACCTGGCCAGGCCGCTCGGCGGCGTGATCTTCGGTCACTACGGCGACCGGCTGGGACGCAAGCGCATGCTCGTGCTGACCATGACCCTGATGGGCGTCGCGAGCTTCCTCATCGGCCTGCTGCCCACCTACGCGCAGATCGGCAGCCTCGCGCCGATCGCGCTCATCGTGCTCCGGGTCCTGCAGGGCGTCGCCGTCGGCGGCGAGTGGGGCGGCGCGGTGCTGATGTCCGCCGAGCACGCCACCGGCAGGCGCGGCCTGTGGGCGAGCTTCACCAACGCCGGAGCCCCCTTCGGCATGGTGCTGTCCACGGCGGTGCTCACCGGCACGGGCGCCGTCATGGACGAGCAGGCGTTCCTGAGCTGGGGCTGGCGGGTGCCGTTCCTGCTCAGCATCGCGCTGCTGGCGGTGGGCCTGTTCGTCCGGCTGCGGGTCGAGGAGACCCCGCTGTTCGAGGCCGTCAAGGAGCGGGCGTCCCGGCTGCCGCTGCTGGACGTGTTCCGCGACCACCCGAAGACCCTGCTGCTCGGGATCGGCGTCGGGCTGTCCGCCTTCGTGGCCCAGGGCACCCTCACCACTTATCTCATCGCGTACGGCGTGCGCGCCGGCTTCGCCCGGCAGGTGGTGCTGAACGCGCTCACGCTCTCGTCCGCGCTGGCCGTCCTGGGCATCGTCGGCTGGTCGGCGCTGTCCGACCGGGTCGGGCGCCGGCCGGTCGTGCTCGCGGGCGCGGTGCTCATGGCGGTGTTCGGCTTCGCGCTCTTCCCGATGGTCGACTCCGGCAACCAGGCTGTGCTCGCCATCGCGCTCGTGCTCGGCCAGTCGGTCGTCCACCCGTTGATGTACGGCCCGCTCGCGGCGTTGTACACCGAGCTGTTCGCCACCGGGAGCCGTTACACGGGAGCCTCGCTCGGCTACCAGATCGCCGGGCTCGGGGCGGGCCTCGCACCGCTGCTGTTCGCCCAGCTCGACGCCTCGACCGGAGGCGGCACGACGACGATCTCGGTGATCATCGCGGCCTGCTGCCTGCTCACCGTGGTCTGCGTCCTGGCGCTGCGCGAGACCAGCCGACACGACCTGGCCGCGGTCGCCGCCGGGCCCGCGTCCGGTCTCGCCGCCGACACGGCGAAACCATCCTCCGCCTGACCAAGGGGTGCCACATATGCGCAATGCCGGACTGGGTGGCTGGCCGGCCCGCCGGGCCCAGATGAGCCCGGACCGCACCGCGTTCGTCTACGCGGACCGGCCGTACAGCTACACGGAGGTCCACGAACGGACGACGAGACTCGCGTCGCGGTTACGCGACGCGGGGGTGCGGGCGGGTGACCGGGTCGCCTACCTCGGTCCGAACCACATCGCCTTCGCCGAGACGATGTTCGCCACCCACATGCTCGGCGGGATCTTCGTCCCGCTGAACTTCCGGCTGGCCGCGCCCGAGATCGCGTACATGCTGGAGCACTCGGGCTCGTCGGTCCTCGTCTACGGGCCCGAGTGCGCGGCACAGGTGGCGGCGGTGGTCCGCGATCTGCCCGGCTTGCCGAACCTGCGCACGGTGGTGGCGCTCGAGTCACCGGCGGAAAGGGAGCTGCACTACGAGACGTGGCTGTCGCAGGGCGACCCCACGCCGATCGACACCCCGGTGGCGCTCGACGACATCGCGCTCATCCTCTACACCTCCGGCACCACCGGACGGCCCAAGGGCGCCATGCTGAGCCACGCCAACCTGGTGTGGAACACCTACCACATCCTGATCGGCGTGGACGTGACGAGCACCGAGGTCACATTGATCAGCGCGCCGCTGTTCCATGTGGCGGCGCTGAACCAGACGTTGCTGCCGACCTTCCTCAAAGGTGGCATGTCGGTCATCATGCCGTCATGGGACGTCGACCGGTGTTACGACCTCATCGAGCGGCACCGGGTCACCTGGATGTTCGGGGTCACCGCGATGTTCGCCGCGCTCGTGCAGTCGCCGCGGTGGGCAGGTGCCGACCTGTCCTCGCTGCGCACGCTGATGTCCGGGGGCGCGTCCATCCCGGTCGCGCTGATCCGCGCCTACCAGGAACGCGGCCTGGTCTTCTGTCAGGGCTACGGGATGACCGAGACCTCGCCGGGCGCGACCTTCCTGGAGGCGGGCGAGAGCGTGCGCAAGGTGGGCTCGGCCGGGGTGCCGGTGTTCTTCGCCAACGTGCGCGTGGTCCGGCCCGACCTCACCCCGGTCGCGCCCGGGGAGCCGGGCGAGGTGCTCGTGCAGGGACCGAACGTGACGCCGGGCTACTGGCGGGATCCGGAGGCGACCGCCGCCGCGCTGACCGAGGGCGGCTGGTTCCACTCGGGCGACGTCGCCACCCTGGACGACGAGGGCCACCTCTACATCGTCGACCGGGTGAAGGACATGTACATCTCCGGCGGGGAGAACGTCTACCCCGCGGAGGTGGAGGGAGTGCTCTTCGAACATCCGGCCGTGGCGGAGGCCGCCGTCGTCGGAGTGCCCGACGACAAGTGGGGCGAAGTGGGCCGCGCCTTCGTCGTGCCGCGCCCCGGCACGAATGTCACTCCCGACGAAATTCGCGACTTTCTCCGCCCTCGGCTCGCGAAGTATAAGATCCCGATCTACGTCGATATCGTCGACACGTTGCCAAAGACCGGTTCCGGCAAGATTCGCAAACCTGACCTGCGCCGGCGGCCCCTCCCCGCCGACTCCGAGGAGTGACTCGTGATCGTCACCGAATTCGCGCGCAACCAGTGGTACGTGGCCGCCTACGGCCACGAGGTGGGCCGAAAGCAGCTCGGCCGCACCATTCTCAACGAGCCGATCCTGCTCTACCGCACCGAGGACGGGCGCGCGGTGGCCATGGCCGACCGCTGCGTGCACCGCCGCTTCCCCCTGTCCGAATCGCCCAGCCACCTGGTCGGCGACCGTGTCGTGTGCGGCTACCACGGCTTCACCTACGGGCCGGACGGCGTCTGCGTGGCCGTTCCCGCCCAGCAGCGCATCCCGCGCACCGCGCGGCTGCGCACCTATCCCGTGGTCGAGCAGGACTCGTTCGTCTGGGTGTGGATCGGCGACCGCGAGCCGGGCGACACGCTGCCCCCGCGCGCGCCCTGGCTGACCTCGCCCGACTACGCCACGGTGTGCGGCATGGAGCCGCTGAACGCGCGCTACGGCCTGCTCGTGGACAACCTCCTCGACCTGTCCCACGAGACGTACCTGCACGGCGGATACATCGGCACCCCCGAGGTGGCCGAGACCCCGATCACGACCGAGGTCGACGAGGACGCGGGCATCGTCTACGTCAGCCGCCACATGGACGACGCGGCCTGCCCGCCGTTCTACGCCGAGTCGACCGGCATCAAGGGCCGGATCACCCGCTGGCAGGACATCGAGTATCACCCGCCGTGCCTCTATCTGCTGCACAGCCGCGTCGCCCCGGTCGGGTCGCCCCCGCCCGCCGCCGACGGCACGGACGAGCACGCGTTCCACGTCGAGGTCGTGTACGCGATCACCCCGTCGACGGAGAACAGCACGTACGACTTCTGGGCCGTGGCGCGTGACTTCGCGCTCGACGACGAGAAGGTCTCCGACTTCCTGCGGGACAGCAACCGCACCGTCGTGCTGCAGGACGTGGCCGCGCTCAACACGCTGGAGGAGGTCATCGCCGCGGAGCCGGACCGCTACCAGGAGCTGTCGGTGAACATCGACACCGGTGGCCTGGCCGCCCGCCGCCTCCTCGCCCGGATGGCCGCCCAGGGCGACTCCGTGCCCTCGCAGGCCGCCGCTCGATGAGCGCGCGGGACTCCGGCGCGCCGGCCGGTCGCACCGTCTACCGCATCCGCTGGCTGCCGGGGACGGACCGGCTGCACGCCTCCTGCTTCTGCGGGGCGGAGCGCGAGTTCGAGGACCCGGTGGTCCTGTGGGACTGGCTGCTCGGCCACCCGGAGGGCCACCTGCCCCGCACCCCGGAAGCGCACGACTCCCCGGCACCGGCGGCCGCGCTCGTCTGAGACGCGGCATCCCCCAGAAAGGAAGCCTCGGCGACCATGCCCGTCACCGAAGCGGAGCTCGACGTGAAGGTGGCGGGCAAGGAGCCCGTCGCCGACGGCGTCGTCCTCCTGAGCCTCGTTCGTCCCGACGGCGGCCCGCTGCCCGCCTGGACGCCGGGCGCCCACCTCGACCTGCTGCTCGCCCCGGGACTGGTCAGGCAGTATTCGCTGTGCGGCGACCCCGGCGACTCCTCGGTCTTCCAAGTGGCGGTGCTCCGGGAGCGGGACGGGCGGGGCGGCTCCGCGTACGTGCACGATCGGCTGGCGGAGGGCGACACGGTCCGGATGCGTGGTCCCCGCAACCGTTTCGGTCTCGACGAGTCGCCACGCTACCTGTTCGTCGCCGGAGGCATCGGCATCACCCCGCTCCTCCCGATGATCGAGGAGGCGGCGCGGCGCGGGAGCGACTGGCGGCTTGTGTACGGCGGGCGCACCCGGGCGTCGATGGCGTTCGCCGACCGGCTCACGCGGGACCACCCGGGCCGGGTGGAGCTGTGCCCGCAGGACGAGACCGGCCTGCTCGACCTCGACGCGCTGCTCGGCGATCCGCGTACGGACACCCTCGTCTACTGCTGCGGACCCGAGCCGCTGCTGGCGGCTGCGCAGGAACGGTGCGCCTCCTGGCCCAAGGGAGCGCTGCGGTTCGAACGCTTCGTACCCTCCGCCCGGAACGACGCCGCCCGGAACGACGCCGCTACGGCGGAGGGTGCTGCGGAGGGCGCCTTCGAGGTGGAGCTGGCCCTGACCGGCACGACGCTGACCGTGCCGCCGGGCCGCTCGATCCTGGAGGTGGTCGAGGAGGCGGGGGTCGCGGTGCTGTCGTCCTGCCGCGAGGGCACCTGCGGCACCTGTGAGACGGCGGTGCTCGCCGGCGTCCCCGACCACCGCGACGACCTGCTCACCGAGGAGGAGCGCGAGGCCGGGGACATCATGTTCATCTGCGTGTCGCGGGCCCGCTCCGAGCGCCTCGTCCTCGAACTCTGACCGGAGGTCACCGCCGCTTCCCGCGACCGGTGCCGGATTGCCCGCCACCCCGGCGAGGCCGGGGCACCGGTCAGTTGCTCCAGGTGCCGACGGTCTCGCCCGAGCCGATCGCGGCCTCCTTGATCTGCTTGTGGATCGCCACAGCGTCGCCGCTGGGCGTGATCGGGCCGGGCAGCGCGTAAACGACGAAGTGATAGTGATGCACCCCGCTCGGCGGGCAGGGCCCGGCATAGCCGGCGGTGCCGCCGCTGCCCGGCAGGACCCTCCCCGGGGCCCGGCCCTCGGGCACGCTCGTCTGGGTGACGGGGATGCCGGTCACGATCCAGTGGACGTACGTCCCGCCGGGCGCGTCCGGGTCGTCCGCCACGATCGCCAGCTCGCGAGCGGCCTCGGGGACGCCGCTCCAGGCCAGCGGGGGCGAGACGTCCTCGCCTCCCTGCCCGGCGCACGCGTATTTCCCGGGGATCGCGGCGCCGTCGGCGAAGGCCGGGCTGCTCACCTTCAGCGCGCCCGAGGGCGGGACGCTCCCGGACGAGCACCCCGCGAGGACGACCGCCAAGAGGACTCCGCCGGACAGCCTGCCGATCTTCATTCGCCCAGGATAGGCGGCGGCATCGGCTTTCGGCATATGCATCGCTCAGCCGCCGGGGGAGGGGAGGTGTGGGTCTCCCACCCCCGCTCCCGGCCGGGCTGGGAGCAGGGCCCCGATGGGGTCAGCCGTCGATGCGGTGGGTCGTCCAGAACGACGACAGGTCGACGGAGGCGGCCGCCTGCGCGGCGGCCTTGAAGTCCGCGGTGGTCGAGACCCCGTGCCAGTGGGCGGCGGCGTAGTTCTTCAGCAGATTCTGCATCGCCGTCGTGCCGATCGTGCGCCGCAGGTCGTGCAGCGCGCACTTGCCGTAGGTGTAGACGACGGTGCCGTATCTGCTCGGATGGGCGTCCCAGTAGGCCATCGAGTTGCTGATCTTCTCGGCGGACGACTGCCAGGAGACCATGTTCCAGCAGTTGGTGCCCGAGACGCCGTTGTAGAGATCGGTGGCGTAGTCGGCGAACGACTCGTCCAGCCACGGGCTGGTGTATTCGTCGTCGCCGACGATGCCGTACCACCACTGGTGGGCCAGTTCGTGGGCCAGCGCGGTGGAGCTGATCACGTCGAGCACGAAGCCCGGATATTCCATGCCGCCGAACCAGAAGTTGTTGTCGAGCACGACGTCCACCTCGCCGTACGGGTAGGCGCCGAACCGGCCCGCGTGGGCGACGAGCGCGTTCTTCGCGGCGGTCATCATCGAGCTCGCGCTGCCGGAGCTGATCGAGCTCACCCGATAGACGTTCACGACGACGCCCGTCGTGGTGGTGCTCGTGGTCTTCACGAACGGCCCGGCCGCCCAGGCGAACTCGCGGACGTTCTTCGCCGTCGCCTTCGTGATCGTACGGCCGGAGGTCCCCGGCGTGTCGACCGAGGTGCCGGTCGCCGGCACCAGCAGCGACGACGGGTGGTCGAGCGTCACAGAATAGTCGCTGGTCAGCGCGTAGAAGGACTCGCCGTTGTTGCTGTAGGGATCGAGGTGCCAGCCGTTCGCGTCACGGACCGCCAGGACCGGCAGCGCGTTGCCGATGAAGTTGTAGGAGCCGTCGCGCCCGAAGCGGTCGGCGCCGCTCGGCACGACGATGGCGAGGTCGAACCCGATCGTGGCGCTCTGGCCGTGGGCGAGCGGAGCGGGCAGCGTGATCTTCATCGCCGTGCAGGAGACCGACAGCGGGGACGGCGTGCCCCCGGTCACGTTGGTGACGGTGATCGGCGTGGACGGGCACGCCCCGTGATAGTTGTCCCACAGGCGCAGGTAGACCTCGGGCAGGGGATCGGCCGACAGGTTGGTGAAGGTGACGCTCTCGTGTCCCGTCCACGTGCTGCCGGAGGCGTTGCTCGTCAAGGTGACCGTGTAGGAGGGCGATCCCGGCGTCCTGATCCCGTCCGCCGCGTGAGCGGCCGGCGGAACGCCTCCGACCAGGACAAGCACGGCCGTCGCCGCGGTGATCAGGAATCGCCGCACCATCAGGAGGGTCTCCTTTCGAGCGCCCGGCCCCCGATCTGCCGACGTAATGTAACTTTTTGTCAAATAGCAGTCAATGACTGCTTTTTAGCTGTTCTAA
>NZ_JAATEK010000219.1:0-352 GCF_012034195.1 Microbispora sp. CL1-1 | reverse complement strand
CGTCGCGTTGACCCGGCAGGCGCCCGAACCCGCGGTGGGCGACGCGGACGGAGACGGACTGGCGGAGGGGCTGGCGGAGGGGCTGGCGGACGGGCTGGGCGACGGGCTGGGCGACGGGCTGGGGCTGGTTCCGGGACCCTGCCCGATGCTGCCGGGGACGGACTGGAGTGCCGCGTACCAGGCGGCGGCCATCTTGTCGTAGCCGTTCGCGGTGGGGTGGATGCCGTCGATGAGGTCGCCGGTGGTCAGCTTGCTGTGCATGTCGACCAGGTGGACGTGCTTTCCGCTGTTGGCCTTGGACTGGACGATGCCGGGGATCGCCGCGTTGAAGTTGCGGGCGGCGGCCTCCTGT
>NZ_JAATEK010000218.1:0-365 GCF_012034195.1 Microbispora sp. CL1-1 | reverse complement strand
AGGGAGTCGTACGTCGGGCCGTGGTTGCCCGAGCCGTTGCTGACCGCGCCGGATGTGGCCGAGGACGTGGAGCTGGCCGAGAGCGTGTCGATGGCGATGCTGCTGGTATTGGAGACGTTGTCGCCCACCGAGCGGGCGGTGTTCGTGCTGCGCGAGGTGTTCGACCTGGACTACGACGAGATCGCCGACGCCGTCGGCAAGAGCCAGGCCGCCGTCCGCCAGATCGCCCACCGCGCCCGCTCCCACGTCGCCGCCCGCCGACCCCGCGACACCGTCCCCCCGGACCAGACCCGCCACGCCCTCCAGGCCTTCAAACAGGCCGTCGAGACCGGCGACCTGCAACGCCTGCTCGACATCCTCGCCCC
>NZ_JAATEK010000217.1:0-368 GCF_012034195.1 Microbispora sp. CL1-1 | reverse complement strand
CTCGGATCTGGGTCTGGTGGCCTATCAGATGACGTTGCTGGTCGAGCGGGCGGGTCAGGTGCTGACTCCTGCGGTCCGCGCCGAGCTCCAAGCCATGTCGTATCCCCGGAGGTGACCGGATGGATCCGTGGGGACAGCCGCCGGGTGGTGCGGACCCGTGGGGTCAGCAACCCGGCGAGGACCCGTGGGGGCCGCAGCCGGGCCGATCGGCTCCCGAGGAGCCCGCGTCTCCGGTGCGCCCGTTCACTGTCACCGGCGGGCGTACGACGCCTCGCATGCAGCTCGCGCTGGAGGCGCTGGTCTCCTCCGCCACGACCACGCACTACGACCTGTCCACAAGGCCACCGGAACATCGGGCCATCGCCTCA
>NZ_JAATEK010000216.1:0-370 GCF_012034195.1 Microbispora sp. CL1-1 | reverse complement strand
TTTGCTGGACGCGGCACTGCACGGGGCCGCGCTGCACTGGCTGGACGGCACACCGAGCGGCCACAGCAACCTGCCGTTCGCCTGGAACGGCGTCCGCCTGCACGCCACCGGCGCCACCGACCTGCGGGTACGCGTCAAGCTGGGCGACTCCGGATCGCTGTCACTTGAGGCCGCCGACCCCACCGGCGCGCCGGTCGTCTCTATCGGCCGGCTGCAGGTGCGTCCCGTGGCGGCCGACCAGTTGTACGCCGGGTCGGCGAAACAAGACGGGCTCTACCGGGTGGAGTGGTCACCGCTGGATCCCGTGCCGGCCCCGCGCGAGGCATGGGCGGTGCTCGGCGACCGCCCGCTCTACGACACACTGCGCCAA
>NZ_JAATEK010000215.1:0-372 GCF_012034195.1 Microbispora sp. CL1-1 | reverse complement strand
AACCTCCGCCGCCCCGGCCTTGCCCGCCAGGTCCACCAAGATCGGCTCCGCCAAGGTGGCCTGCTCGTCGGTCAGTCCGGCCACAGCGGCGCAGATGGCCTCCACCACCCCCGCCGCCAGCTCACCCGTGGCGAACTTCTCCCGCACGACGGGGAGGCGCGGCAGCTCCGCCCCCAACGTGAGCAGGCGGCCCGCACCACCCACCGTCATCCCCCCACTCGTGCGCAACCAACACCGGGTGGAGGCATGCCCATGCTGCCTGGCCTGACCCGCACGATGCACCCGCCCCACCCGATCGGCCAGCGCGCAGGTGATCCGATCGCGGGCGAACAGCAACTCCTCCGCCTCGGCCAGGCACACATCCACGTCATC
>NZ_JAATEK010000214.1:0-373 GCF_012034195.1 Microbispora sp. CL1-1 | reverse complement strand
GTTGTTCGACGCGGCCGTCCACCTGCCCGCCTGGGCGGGGCTTGCCGAGGTGCCGGAGGGACAGAACCGGTTGCCGTTCGCCTGGAACGGCGTCCGCCTGCACGCCACCGGCGCCACCGACCTGCGGGTACGCGTCAAGCTGGGCGACTCCGGATCGCTGTCGCTCCAGGCCGCCGACCCCACCGGCGCGCCGGTCGCCTCGATCGACACCCTTACCGCCAGGCTGGTCTCCGCCGAGCAGCTCAAGGTCTCCGGATCGGCTGAGGAGAACACCCTGTTCCGGGTGGAGTGGTCACCGCTGGATCCCGTGCCGGCCCCGCGCGAGGCATGGGCGGTGCTCGGCGACCGCCCGCTCTACGACACACTGCGCCAG
>NZ_JAATEK010000213.1:0-375 GCF_012034195.1 Microbispora sp. CL1-1 | reverse complement strand
ATCCTCAACCCGCTGGGCGTGCCGGGCCGGATGAACGTCGGCCAGGTGCTGGAGACCCACCTCGGGTGGATCGCCGCCCAGGGCTGGGACATCAGCGGGGTGGAGGAGGAGTGGGCCGAGCGCCTGCGCGACAAGGACGCGGACAGGGTCGAGCCCTGGACCAACGTCGCCACCCCGGTGTTCGACGGCGCCGGCGAGGAGGAGATCATCGGTCTTCTGGGCAACACGCTGGTCAACCGCGACGGCGACCGTCTGGTGATGCCCAGTGGAAAGGCGCGGCTGTTCGACGGCCGCTCCGGCGAGCCGTTCCCGCACCCGATCTCGGTGGGTTACATCTACATCCTGAAGCTGCTGCACCTGGTCGACGACAAGATC
>NZ_JAATEK010000212.1:0-375 GCF_012034195.1 Microbispora sp. CL1-1 | reverse complement strand
GTGCTCAACCCGCTGGGCGTGCCGGGCCGGATGAACGTCGGCCAGGTGCTGGAGACCCACCTCGGGTGGATCGCCGCCCGCGGATGGGACGTCTCCGGTCTCGACGAAGCCTGGGCCGAGCGCCTGCGTGACAAGGACCTGGGCAGGGTCGAGCCCTGGACCAAGGTCGCCACGCCGGTGTTCGACGGCGCCCACGAGGAGGAGATCGTCGGCCTGCTCAACAACACCCTCCTCAACCGGGACGGCTCCCGCATGGTGGGGGAGAACGGCAAGGCGCGGCTGTTCGACGGCCGCTCCGGCGAGCCGTTCCCGCACCCGATCTCGGTGGGTTACATCTACATCCTGAAGCTGCTGCACCTGGTCGACGACAAGATT
>NZ_JAATEK010000211.1:0-380 GCF_012034195.1 Microbispora sp. CL1-1 | reverse complement strand
ATCGCGCAGGGCAAGGGCATGAGCGACCTGCTGGAGCAGGAGGTGCCCCAGTCGCTCACGCTGTCCTCGGCGACCGTCACCAAGGACAACGCCGCCCAGTATCTGCCGCTCGGGTTCGAGTCATGAGGCCTGTCGCCGGGATCGGCATGATCGGCTACGCGTTCATGGGCCGTACGCACTCGCAGGCGTGGCGCAGCGTGGACGCGTTCTTCGACCTGCCGATCAAGCCCGCGATGGTGGCGGTCGCCGGCCGGTCCGCCGAGGCGACCGCGCAGGCGGCCGAGAAGCTGGGGTGGGCCCACGCGGAGACCGACTGGAAGCGGCTCCTCGAACGCGATGACGTGCAGATCGTGGACATCTGCACGCCGGGTGACAGCCAT
>NZ_JAATEK010000210.1:0-381 GCF_012034195.1 Microbispora sp. CL1-1 | reverse complement strand
CGCTCATCCCGCTCTTCCCCATCGGGGTCCAGCACCGCCCGCAGGTGGCGGCCGGCCTTGGCGACCTCCGCCGCCCCGGCCTTGCCGGCCAGGTCCACCAGGATCGGCTCGGCCAGGGTGGCTTGCTCGTCGGTTAGTCCGGCCACGGCGGCGCAGATGGCCTCCACCACCCCCGCCGCCAGCTCCCCTGTGGCGAACTTCTCCCGCACGACGGGGAGGCGGGGTAGTTCCGCGCCGAGGGTGAGCAGGCGGCCCGCACCGCCCACCGTCATCCCCCCACTGGTGCGCAACCAGCACCGGGTGGAGGCATGGCCATGCTGCCTGGCCTGTCCCGCACGGTGGACCCGGCCGACGCGGTCGGCCAGGGCGCTGGTGATCCGA
>NZ_JAATEK010000021.1:0-134499 GCF_012034195.1 Microbispora sp. CL1-1 | reverse complement strand
CTTGGCAACCGCCGGCTGCCAGTTGGCCGCGTTGACCGGACGGCGAGCGGCGACGGGAGCGTGCTTTGCCGGTCCGGCACCTCCGCGCGCTGCGGCAGCGGCAGTTGCCGCGGTGGCAGCGGACGCGGCAGCCGTACCGGCAGGGCCTGCCGCCAGGGCGGGCAAGGCATGCCTGACCGTTGCCGTGTTCACCGCGCGCTTGGCCGTACCGACCCTAGAGCCCTTCTTGAGGTGCAGGGCGCTGAGAAGCGGACTGGTGACCTTGTACGCCAGGGCGTACTTGACGATGCGGACCACACCGAGACCGCGGCCGCCGGGCAGGAACATCACCCGTGAGACCCAGGTGGGGATGCGCACCAGGACGATCAGCAGGACGAGGGCGAGCAGGAGGTTGTAGAGCGGGCCCCGGCCGGTGAGCCCCATGACCTCGCGGCCGTCCTGGTTGAAGAAGACCCGTACGGCCGTGACGAGCGTGAGCGACTGACAGATCTGGATGAGCAGCAGCCCGGTGAAGACCCGCCACCACAGCCGTGCGAGGCCGTCCGTCTGAGGCAGCGCGTGGCAGGCGAGGGCCAGTGGAGCCGCGATCACCAGCAGGGTGGTCAGGGCCACTCGGAGCACGAAGGTGATGAGCAGGACCACGAGCAGCACCACGGCCACGAGGGCGAGCAGGATGTAGAAGATCGGCGATGCGTCGGGCAGCAGGACGAGGAGGCGGACCGCGTTGGCCGCCCTGCGCGCGTCGAAGCCCTGGCTGAGCAGCGCCTGGGCGATCGCGTTGCCGAGATCGATGGCCTTGCTGGTCAGCAGGAAGCTGGCGTTGGCGGCCAGGAAGGCTACGACGAGCCGGGGCAGGATCTCTTTAATCGCGTACCTGGTCTGGACGGTCTCGTAGCTCATGGCCAGGATCCCGCCGACGGTGGCGAACAGGATGAAGGATCCGTTCGCGATGACCAGGGTCACGTGCCACAGGTCCTCGATCCGTGTCTGACCGTCGATGCTCGGCGTGGCCAGGAGCGTGGCGGCCAGGGCGTCCAGCAACGGCTTGATCGCGGATCCGACGAGGTCGGTGAACCAGGCGTTGATCTGGTTGGTGATCCAGTCGCCGATGCCGAAGCTGATCCCGGTGTTGCCGCTCGGGAGCGGTGGCAGTTCGACCGCCGGCGTCGGAGTGGGCGAGGGATTGGTCCACAGGGTGTGGATAAGAATCTCGGTGGCCATCGCGGTCACCCGCCGACGACGTGCTTGAGCACGTTGACGAACAGCGGTGCCAGCACGGCCAGGGCGTAACCGAGGGCGGCGGCTTTGAAAGCGACCTTGGCTTTTTGGACCTCGCCGGGATCTCCGCCGGCGACCAGGTAGCGCAGGCCGCCGATGGTGAACATGAGCGTCGCCAGCGTGGCGAGCAGCCCGACGATCCAGTTCCTCAGGTTGGTGAAGACCTGGTCGAGCTGGTCCGGCCGGGTCGGCGGAGCAGCGGCGTGGATCACAGCAGTCGCGTTGCCGCCGTCGGCCAGAGCCGCGGCAACGAGGACGGCAATGATTGCCGCCGCTATGCCGACGACGAGCAGGACGCGGACGACGTGCCGGCGCGGTTTCCGCAGTGTCGGCAGGTGAGGGATCCGCGCGGAGCCGGTGAGGCTGCCCCAGCCTCCTTTCCTCGTGGTGGTGTCGGGTTGCGTATCCGAGCTCCGGCTCCGCGCGGAAGTCATGGGGACGTCCTTCTCCACCTCTCTAGAAGGGGTGGAGGAGATCGTTAGGGACGTGGCTACCTCGACTTCGCCGCTCAGGACGGCGTCGACGAGGATCGGTTCGCAGCGCTGGCGGCGCTTCTTGGCGGCTTCGGTGGTCAGGCCGAGCTCTCGGGCGGCGTCGGCCAGGGTGCGCTTCTCCAGGCGGGTCATGCCGATCAGTTCGGCGTCGACCTCGCTGATGACTCCCTTAGCGACGGCGTCCAGGAGGACGAGGTCCGGGTGTCCCCAGGGGATGGCAGGGGGTGAGGATTCCTGGAGCGGAAAGCGCCGGGCCGCTCCGGCCTCCGCGTTCTCCCGGGCGCGCTCGCCGGCCCGCTTGGCCGCGGCGCACATCCGAGGGAAGACGCTCGGGCTGTCGAGGTCGGCCGTACGGATCGCCTCGATGAACGCGGTCAGGACCTCGGTGTCGATGTCTTCCGGGTCTCCGGCAACGTAGCCGCGGCAGATCCTGCCGCTGATGCCGCGCAGTGCCGGTACGGCAACGCCGACAGCACTCACCATCCATTGCGGCCCGTCCTGCCGGGCCCGCGTCACGAGCAACCGCCAGACCGCGTCGCGGGCGGCGTTCGAGCAGGAGGGGTGGATCAGCACATCCCGTAGCTCGATCAGTGACATTGGCCGGCGGGGGAGGCCGTGCCCGACCTCCCTGCCGTCGATGGCGAGGCTACTGGGCGCGCAGGCGAGCATCTGGAATGCGCGCTCGGCGATGTCCAGAGGTGACCGGTCCGGGCCGGCTGTGTCGGATGGGTTCGTGCTCATCGGGTTTCTCCACGGCGAGAGGGATTTCGCTTCGTCGAACCCGGTTGTAGGAGGGGCCTCTGGCATGGCTCCGGCGCCAATCGCCGACTGCTTCTGGCACGCCTCTGGCGTTTGGTGGTGCGGCATTTCGAGAGGCGTGCGCCAGAGCGACGCCAGAGGTACGCAGGTGCTCTCACCAGGGCGGACAGCTCACGCCAGAGCAGTGCCGGAGGCCGCTGCTGCACTCGAAGCGCGTATCTGAGTTCCGCCCCGAAACAGAAATGGAAGTAACGAGCACGACCTGGCTTCAGGTCCACCGCCAGCCGGCCTCGGCCGGGCGGGCCCCTCTCATGAAGGCTCTCTCCGTACAGGAGGAGGCGCGATGAGGGCTCCGTACTGGCGAGACGACCACGCCACCCTGCACCTCGGTGACGCACGCGACGTGCTCTCCGAGATGCCCGACCGGTCCGTGGACTGCCTGGTGACCAGCCCGCCCTGCTACGGGCTGCGCGACCACTGCCCCGAGGAGTACGGCCAGGAGTCGACACCCGACGAGTACGTGGACAACCTCCGCGCCACGTTCGCGGAGGCCCGGCGGGTCCTGGCTGATGACGGCACCTGCTGGCTCAACCTCGGCGACGTCTACGCCGCCCACTCCGGCGGCTACGCCCGCGGCGTCGACTACAACCAACGGCAGCCGGTCGTACGCCCTCGCCCCCGGCTTGTCGTGCCGCCCAAGAACCTGCTCGGCATGCCATGGCGGGTCGCCTTCGCCCTCCAGCAGGACGGCTGGATCCTGCGCAACGCGATCGTCTGGTCCAAGCCCAACACCATGCCGCAGTCGGTCCTAGACCGGCTTTCCACTCGCTACGAGCTGATCTTCCTGCTCGTCAAGCAGCGCTTCTACTGGTTCGACCTCGACGCCATCCGCGAGCAATACACCGGCGACCGATCGCTGTCTCGCCGATCCCGACGCGGTGGCATGAAACCCAACGCCATCCAGACGCCCTGGCCACCGGTCGCCACGCCGGAGTCAGCCAGCCCGTTGCACGGCACCGGCAGCCGCCCGAACCACCGTGCCATTGATGCGGCCAACTCGAACGGCCGCAACCCCGGCGACGTCTGGACGATCTCGACCAGGCCCTACCGGGGCGCCCACTTCGCTCCGTTCCCGATCGACATCCCGCTCCGTGCCATTGCCGCCGGCTGCCGCCCCGGCGGCACCGTCCTGGACCCGTTTTCCGGAGCGGCAACGACTGCCCTTGCCGCCCGGCAACTCGGCCGCCAGTTCATCGGCATCGAACTCAACGCGGGCTACTGCAAGCTGGCGGTAGCGCGGATCCGTGAGGCATCGGCAGCGGCAGGGGGCATCGAATGAAGGACATCACCCTCCGCGACCTCCAGGACCTCCCACCGACGCTCGACCTCATGACCGCCGCGAGGATCCTCGGCATCGGCCGCACCAAGGCCTATGAGCTCGCCAAGAAGGACCAGTTCCCCGTACGGACCATCCGTATCGGGGACCTCTATCGGGTCTCGACGTCCGACCTGCTGCGCCTTCTTAACGGTGACGTCCAGTGAAGACGGGAAGACAACCCCACGTGAGCCAGCGAGGTGCTGGCCGCTGCAGCCACCTCTGAAAAGAGGGCGTTCGACCGCCTCCAGTAGTTCCCCCACGCCGCGACCGCCGCTTCCGGGATCCGCGAGCACCGCAGCGACGGCCGCGGCCCGGCATCGAAGTCCCGTCCTCTTCCCAACGGCGCGGGCGGTCCCGATCGCGTACCGTCCCGTGAGCCAATGGACGGCGGCGTCAGGCAGGGTCGGCTAGATCGAGACCTTCGAGCCCGTCCAAAGGTGGGGCGGCATGGGTGAGGACCACCCCTTTCCACTTACGGCTCCGGGCGTCCTTGTCCGAGGGCGGGGGTCATCGAGGTGCGCCGCCAGTACGAGGGCTGTCCGTACCCGGGGTGATCTATTAGTTCCGGCGCTAAGGATTGCGGGCCTCGTCGCGGGCGTGGATGTATTCCTGCATGTACACGAAGACGGTGCGCCGTCGAACTTCCATCTTCTGTATGAGCTCAGTGACATCGAGGCCGTAGAAGGCACCGAAGTGCTGCAGCACCTTGCCGCATGCGGCAAGGGCCGCATCCACCGCGCCTGCGATGCTGAGCGGGTTGGGCGCGGCCCTGAATCCAGAGACCGCGTCGATGGAAGGGATGAGAACCTCGGACAGATGCCAAGGCACACTGTGAATGGCGCCGGAGCCGATTTGGTAGATGTTAGGAAGGTCGGGGAACAAGGTAGCAACTTCGCCCGACCACTCGATCTTGGTCGGGATCTTCGTGCCGTCGTGCCACACGAGGTGTGCGACCGTCTTTCCGTCCCTCCCGAGTCCTTCGGTGATGCCTGCCTCCGCAATGAGCTTTCGCGCGTCGTCGAAGCGATTGCGAGCCTCCTGCCGAGCCTGGGCGGTGTACGGGAGATGGTCCGGCAACGCGTCGCACCCCTTCTTGTCCTGTTCCGCGTCGTAGCGGTGCCCCACGGCAGCGCGAAGAAGCCGGACCACTGTGCTGGCGCTCGGGTCGTACCAGCGGCATGCGATGGCGGCTGCCTCCACGACCGTCCGCATCACCGACGTGTGCGCGAACAGCGGTACCTCGTCCCGATCCACGGTGCGCCGCAACGCATGGAGATGATCAAGCATGTTGGCAATCGCCAACTCGGCCGCGTGGTGGCCGATTTGGCGCAGGTTCATCAGGGCAGGCTGGAACTTCTTTCGTTCCTGCCCTATCACCAGGAGATCACCATGGCAGGGGCTCCCCTTCATGGGGACGCGGAGCTGCGTGCCGAGGAAGAGAGGGTAGCTTGTCTCGTACTGCTGCTGGAGGGCGCGGTCGAGCTGACGCATCAGCCGCCGGGCAGCTTTGACGTGCGGTGGCTCAGCCTGGTTCTCCGGCAGTTCCTCAGCAGGTACCAAGGTGCGCCTTCCCATACGGACACCCACGTGGATCGAGGGCCCAGTCTCCCGTGTCCCCGCCGATGCCGCGAACGAATTACCTCGATCCGCATCAGTCTGGGGAAGATCGCCCTACGCCGTGACAGGCGGCCCGGGCGCCTCGTCCGACGCCCACAATGGGACACCCTGGTCGGCGATGTCCTGATGCGGCACCGGATGCACGAAGTCGTCGATCAGGGTAAGGGACACCTCGGCCAGCGTGAGCAGGGCCCGCCACTCGGCCCGCTTGCACCAGTCCCTCGCCAGGATGTCGGCCAGCAGCTCGGGCGCGCCGAGCTGCTGGGCCACGCGGGCGGGGTCGGCGGGCCCACGCACCCACCCGCCCTGCCGACGTTCGGCCAGGCCGTGCTCAGCGAGGGCGCGGAGGCCGGCGGAGACGGCCTCCGCGCTCCGCGCTCCGCGAGTGCCATTCGCCCCGCAGTTGGAGGGGTTCACGAGGGTCGTACGCCGCGCCATCCTCCAGGCGGTACCGCATAGGTCGAGCCGGGTGTGGGGCGGGGCCGGGTGGGTCAGGCCGTCGACGCCGGGGAGGGGGCGAGGGGGAGCTGAACGACGAAGCGGGCCCCGCCACTGGGAGAGGGTTCGACCCACACGGATCCGTTGTGAGTCTTGACGATCTCCCGGACGATGCTCAGCCCGAGGCCCGAGCCGGCGTCGCCGCGCCGGGACTCGGTCGTGAGCTGGTACAACCGATCGAAGACGCGCTCCCGCTCGTGCGAGGGAATGCCGGGGCCGTCATCGGACACCGCCAGCCGTGCGAAGCTGTCGCCACATCCGACGTCGACTCGCACACTGTGCCTGGCGTGGCGCCGCGCGTTGTCCAGCAAGTTGGTCAGGATCTCGCGCATCTGCATATGCATGGCTTCGACCTGACCACTGCAAGTACAACTCACCTCGACGGTTATCAGGTCGGCTCGGGCAGCGACTTCCTGCCTGACCAGCTCGCACAGATCGATCCTCTCCTTATTCTGGGCGATACGACCCCGGGCGATCAGCAGGAGGTCGGTCGCGAGTGCCTCCAGTCGATCCACCTCCCACAGCACCTCCCTGAACGCGCCGGGGTAATCGGCGTGATCAGGGTCGGCGATCGCCTCTTCCACACTGATGCGTATGCCGGCCAGCGGGGAGCGGATCTCGTGGGCGACGGTGGAGGCGAACTGCCGCTCGCGGTCCAGCATGTCCAAGCTCACGTTGATGTTGCCGACCAGCTGGGTCATCTGCGTCGGATTCCGATGCTGGGTGATCTGGTCGTACTCGTCTTTGATGTTGATCCGGGCGAGGTCGTCGGAGATCCCGCCGACCCGATGCAGCAGCCGGTAGACGATGATCACGCCGGCGAGCAGGACAGTCGGCACCCCCAGCGTCTTCCGCAGCCGGCTCCATGAACCAGTGCCGCTGCCCCACACCGCCCGGTGCCGTTGTCCACCCAAGCTCGGCATATGTGAACTTTGCCCGTCAGTACGGACCATAACCTTCTGACCAGCGAAAACAGTACGCTCATTGGGTTCGGGAAGGTGTGGCAGTCACCGCCGGCGCCCTGCCCCTGGTCATGAGTGGCCTGCTCGCCGCGCTGCTGCTGACCAGCAGCAGGTGCTGCAGGCCATTCGCGTTCACGGCCGGCCCCGCACCCGTCCGGACCACGTGGAGGCGACTATGGCATTGCCAGTGATGCCCTTCATGACCTCACGGGCGTTCAACCCCATCCGCGCGCAGGGAAGATCGGCTGCCAGGACCTGTCGATGTGGATCGATGTCTGCTACCTGGTGCCGGACGCCCGTGATGGCAAATCGATGGCAAACGATCAAAAGGCCAGGTCCCTGATCGCGGGAACTGGCCTCTGAGCTGGTACTTCGTGGTGGGGCTACCAGGACTTGAACCTGGGACCTCTTCCTTATCAGGGAAGCGCTCTAACCGACTGAGCTATAGCCCCGCACTGCGCAACGAAGGTTACCGCATCCCGTATCCGGTGGCGAATCCGTCGTTCCGAACGAGGAAAAGCTTACCGTGTCCGGGCCCGTGGTCGTGCCATCGAGGCGCATTCGTACGGCGGGCCGCTCGTGTGGGCGGCCTGCCGCACCGGTGGGTCACTCGGCTTCGCTGAAGGTGACTTCGACACCGCCTACGAGGTCCGCGGAGATGTTGTAGATGACGGCACCGAGGGTGGACAGCGCGGTGATGAGCACGACGTTCAGCGCGCCCAGCAGAGCCGCGTACCCGAGGATGCGGACGGGCTCGAACCAGCTCGCGATGTCGATCGTGCCGGCCCCGGCGCCGCCGGCACCGCTGGTGAGCTGGTTGACGGTGTCGGTGATCGAGGAGAAGACGCCGAGCGCCGACAGCACGCCGTACAGCACGGCGACTGCCACGAAGAGCACGACGAAGCACACCAGCGACACGACGAAGCTGAACTTCATCGCCGACCACGGCTCGATCCTGCGCAGGACCAGGTGGGCCTTGCGCGGCGGGCGCACGCCGAGCTGCTTCTTGTCCTTCTTGGCGGGCTCGGGCCGGTCTCCACCGGCAGGCCCGAAGCTCAGGCCGCGTACGGAGCCGCCGTCCACGGAAGGACGAGCGTTGTCCACAGACGGACGGCCGTTGTCCACAGAGGGTGTGGACGTACCGAGGCCGGCGGGCCGGGGATACTGCGCGGTCGCCCCACCGCTGTCGCCCCTGCCGTTGTCCGCCCGGCCGCTGTCCGGTCGGCCGTTCTCGGACCGGCCGTTCTCGGACACGCCGTCCGAGCCCGGCTGCCGCTTCCACGGCTGGTCGGCGGCCGAGGTCCGGATGCGCATGGTGTCGTCGGCCTTCGCCTTGTCGGCGGCGGTCACGTCATCTCCTTCGGAAGCCACCTTGGCGACGCTACCGCCATCGTGCGCCCGTGCGGTAACGCCGTTCGAAGACGACGTCGGGCGGGCGCCCGAAGGTCTCTTGGCGCCGGGTGTCCGCGGTCCGCCGGTGTCACTCATGCCACGCCCTCATCTGACGGCTCGGGTGCGCATCCGCGAATCGTGCTGTGCTCAGCGATTCGCCCGCTACGCTCGCTCATGCCTCGCCTCCTGCCCCGTTCTCCTCGGTCTCCAACGACTCGGCGTTGCGAGCGAGGGCCACAACGCTGTCACCCTCGGCCAGATTCATCAAGCGGACGCCCATGGTCTGGCGGCCCGACTGCTTGATCTCACCGGCGCTGGTGCGGATCACCCCGCCCGCAGAGGTGATCGCGAAGACCTCGTCCTCGGGACGCACCATGACGGCTCCGACCAGCTTGCCACGAGAACTGACGATCTTTGCCGTCAATACGCCCTTGCCGCCCCGGCCCTGCACCGGGTACTGGTCGGCGGGTGTCCGCTTCGCGTACCCGCCCTCGGTCGCGATCAACACGTCGTCGCCGTCGCTCATGACGTTCATCGCGAGCAGTTCGTCGCCGTCCACGAACCGCATGCCGATCACACCGCTGGTGGCGCGGCCCATCGGGCGCAGCGCCTCATCCGAGGCGGTGAACCTGATCGACTGCGCGTTCTTGGACACGAGCAGCAGGTCGTCACCCTCGGAGACGAGACGGGCGGCGATCACCTCGTCATCCTCGCGCAGATTGATAGCGATCAGGCCACCGGATCGCGGCGAATCGTACTCGGACAGCCGCGTCTTCTTCACCAGGCCGCTGCGGGTGGCCAGCACCAGGTAGGGCGCGACGTTGTAGTCCCGCAGGTCCAGGATCTCCATCACGTGCTCGTCGGGCTGCATGGCGAGCAGGTTGGCCAGGTGCTGGCCACGCGCGTCCCGGCCCGAGTCGGGCAGCTCGTACGCCTTGAAGCGGTAGACCCGGCCCTTGTTGGTGAAGGCCAGCAGCCAGTGGTGCGTCGTGGTGACGAAGAAGTGCTCCACGATGTCGTCCTGGCGGAGCTGCGCGCCCCTGACCCCCTTGCCGCCGCGCCGCTGCGCCCGGTAGAGGTCGGTGCTCGTCCGCTTGGCGTAGCCACCGCGCGTGATCGTGACGACCACGTCCTCCTCGGCGATCAGGTCCTCGATGGACATGTCGCCCTCGTACGCGGTGATCTCGGTCTTGCGCTCGTCACCGTACCTGGCGACGATCTCGCCGAGCTCGTCCGACACGAGCCGGCGCTGGCGGGGCTCGGAGGCCAGGATGTCCTGGTAGTCGGCGATCTGCGCCATCAGGCCGTCGTACTCGTCCTGGATCTGCTGCCGCTCCAGCGCGGCCAGCTTGCGCAGCTGCATGTCGAGGATGGCCTGCGCCTGGACCTGGTCGATGTCCAGCAGCGTCATCAGGCCGCCCTGCGCCTCGGCCGCCGACGGCGACCGCCGGATCAGGGCGATGACGTCGTCGAGCCGGTCGAGGGCCTTGAGCAGACCACGCAGGATGTGGGCCCGCTCCTCGGCCTTGCGCAGCAGGAACCGGGTCCGCCGGACCACGACCTCGATCTGGTGCGTGATGTAGTGCCGGACGAACTGGTCGAGGCGCAGCGTCCGCGGCACGCCGTCCACCAGCGCGATCATGTTCGCGCCGAACGTGGTCTGGAGCTGGGTGTGCTTGTAGAGGTTGTTCAGCACGACCTTGGCGACCGCGTCGCGCTTGAGCACGATCACGAGCCGCTGGCCGGTGCGCGAGGACGTCTCGTCGCGGACGTCCGCGATCCCGGTGACCTTGCCGTCCCTGACCAGCTCGGCGATCGTCAGCGCGAGGTTGTCCGGGTTCACCTGGTACGGCAGGGCCGTGACGACCAGGCACTGCCGTCCCTTGGGGTCCTCCTCGACCTCGACGACGGCCCGCATGATGATCGAGCCGCGGCCGGTGCGGTAGGCGTCCTCGATGCCGCGGCGGCCGACGATCAGCGCGCCGGTCGGGAAGTCGGGACCCTTGACCCGCGCGAGCAGCCCGTCGAGCAGCTCCTCGTCAGTGGCTTCGGGGTTGTCGAGCGCCCACTTGACGGCCTCGCCGACCTCGCGGAGGTTGTGCGGCGGGATGTTCGTCGCCATGCCGACCGCGATGCCGGCCGACCCGTTGACCAGCAGGTTCGGGAACCGCGACGGGAGGACGACCGGCTCCTGCGACCGCCCGTCGTAGTTGGGCTGGAAGTCGACGGTCTCCTTGTCGATGTCGCGGAGCATCTCCATGGCGATCGGCGCGAGACGGCACTCGGTGTACCGCATCGCGGCGGCCGGGTCGTTGCCCGGCGAGCCGAAGTTGCCCTGCCCGTCGACGAGCGGGTAGCGCAGCGACCACGGCTGCGCGAGCCGTACGACGGTGTCGTAGATCGACGTGTCGCCGTGGGGGTGATAGGAGCCCATGACGTCGCCGACGACGCGGGAGCACTTGAAGTAGCCGCGGTCGGGCCGGTAGCCGCCGTCGAACATCGCGTACAGCACGCGGCGGTGCACGGGCTTGAGGCCGTCGCGGACGTCGGGCAGCGCGCGGGACACGATGACGGACATCGCGTAGTCCATGTAGCTGCGCTGCATCTCGGCCTGGATGTCGACCGGCTCGATGCGATCGGCGGGAGGCCCAGGCGGCGTGTTCACTTCCGTCACGAAAAGTCCTTCTGGTCGGCCACGCTTGCTCAGACGTCGAGGAAGCGGACGTCGCGTGCGTTGGTGATGATGAAGTTCCTGCGGGCCTCGACGTCCTCACCCATCAGCACGCTGAACAGGTCGTCGGCCTGCGCGGCGTCGTCGAGGGTGACCTGGCGCAGCACCCGGGTGTCGGGGTTCATCGTGGTGTCCCAGAGCTGGGAGGCGTTCATCTCGCCCAGACCCTTGAACCGCTGCACAC
This sequence comes from Microbispora sp. CL1-1, assembly GCF_012034195.1. Lineage (NCBI taxonomy): Bacteria > Bacillati > Actinomycetota > Actinomycetes > Streptosporangiales > Streptosporangiaceae > Microbispora > Microbispora sp. CL1-1. The sequence goes on along the minus strand of NZ_JAATEK010000021.1, from coordinate 123,206 downwards.
CGTCGTGGAGCCGGGGGTCGCGCCGGCCGCGGGCGACGCCGTCCTCGATGATCGCGTCCCGCTCCCGGTCGGAGTACGCGTACGACGCGTCCTCGCCCTTGCGGTCCCACTTGATCTTGTAGAGCGGCGGCTGGGACAGGTAGACGTGCCCGGCCTCGATCAGCGGGCGCATGAAACGGAACAGCAGCGTCAGCAGCAGGGTCGTGATGTGCTGGCCGTCCACGTCGGCGTCCGCCATGAGGATCAGCTTGTGGTAACGCAGCTTCGAGATGTCGAACTCGTCGTGCACGCCGGTGCCGAGGGCCGTGATGAGCGCCTGGACCTCGTTGTTCTTGAGGACCTTGTCGATCCGGGCCTTCTCGACGTTCAGGATCTTGCCGCGGAGCGGGAGGATCGCCTGGAACTTGGGGTCGCGCCCGCCCTTGGCCGAGCCGCCGGCCGAGTCGCCCTCGACGATGAACAGCTCGCACTTCTCCGGCTCCGACCACTGGCAGTCGGCCAGCTTGCCGGGCAGGCCGCTGCCGCTCTCCAGCAGCGACTTGCGCCGGGTGAGGTCGCGGGCCTGCCGCGCCGCGATGCGGGCGCGGGCCGCCTGGAGCGACTTGTTGATGATCTCCTTGGCCTCGCCCGGGTTGCGCTCGAACCAGTCGCGCAGGTGGTCGTTGCAGGCCTTCTGGACGAACGACTTCGCCTCGGTGTTGCCCAGCTTCGTCTTGGTCTGGCCCTCGAACTGGGGGTCGGCCAGCTTCACCGAGATGATCGCGGCGAGGCCCTCGCGGACGTCGTCACCGCTGAGGTTGTCGTCCTTGCCCTCCTTGAGGAACTTCTGCTCGCGCGCGTACCGGTTGACGATCGTGGTCAGCGCCGCGCGGAAGCCCTCCTCGTGGGTGCCGCCCTCGGCCGTGTTGATCGTGTTGGCGAACGTGTAGACCGACTCGGAGTAGGAGGCGTTCCACTGCATGGCGATCTCGACCGAGATGCCGTCGCCGTGCTCCTCGAAGTCGATCACCGAGTTGTGGATCGGCTCCTTCTTCGAGTTCAGGTGCTTGACGAAGTCGGACAGACCGCCCTCGTAGTGGTAGGTGACCACCTTGGGCGCGCCGTCGATGATGTGGTCGGGCCGCTCGTCGATCAGCGTGATCTTCAGGCCCTTGTTGAGGAAGGCCATCTCCTGGAACCGGCGCGCCAGCGTCTCGAAGTTCCACGTGGTCGTCTCGAAGATCGCCGGGTCGGGCCAGAAGCTGATCGTGGAGCCGTGCTCGTCGGTCGGCTCGCCCTTCTCCAGCGGGGCCGTCGGCTTGGCCATCACGTACTTCTGCCGCCACACGTGGCCGTCTGTGCGGACCTCGACCTCAAGTCGCGTCGACAGGGCGTTGACTACCGAGGCGCCCACGCCGTGGAGGCCGCCGGAGACGGCGTACGACTTGCTGTCGAACTTGCCACCGGCGTGCAGCACGGTGAAGACGACCTCGACGGCCGGCCTGCCCTCGGCGGCGACGATGCCCACGGGAATGCCGCGTCCGTGGTCCATCACGCGCACGCCGCCGTCGGCGAGCAGGGTGACCTCGATCAGGTCGTTGTAACCGGCCAGCGCCTCGTCGACGGCGTTGTCGACGATCTCGTAGACGAGGTGGTGCAGCCCGCGCTCACCGGTGGAACCGATGTACATGCCGGGGCGCTTGCGGACCGCTTCCAGCCCTTCGAGAACGGTGATAGAGCTAGCGTCGTAGGACAAGTGCGAAATCCTCCTGCCGCGGACACGCGGCGGGCGACACCGTGGAATGGCTGCCCCTGCCGTGCCCGTCACCGTCGTGAGTGCCCCGATGCGCACACCCAGGGGATGTCGGCCCGTGGGACCGGGGTGACGCAAACCGGACGTGTCCTTGAGTCCATCTGCATTCTACCGGTCCGAGAGACAACAGGTGGCATTCACGGGGGCTGTGATGCCCTGTCGCTTGACGATCATGTTTCTGAGCACCCCCCACACGGAACGGGGGTCGAAGCCTCAGACGCGATTTTGGGCCGGTTCGGGGTCTCCGCGGGTCGGTTCGCCGCTCCCCGTGGGCCGATCCGGCGGGCCGTCGCGCGGCCGGTCCCGGGGTTCGTCACGGACCGACGCGGCGTTTCACCACGGTCGGTTCGAGGTTGGTCGCCGACCGGGCTTGCCTTTCGCCACGGCCGCTCCGGCTTACGTCCGGCGGGTGTCGCCTAACGGGTCCGAGGTTCGGTCGCCCCCGTCAGCCGTACGTGTCGCCCGGCCCACGACTCCCGCGTACGCGCAGGCCGCCCTCCGGGCGGGGGCCCGCGCCGGGGCCGTGCACCTTGACCCGGGTCACGGTGCCGTCGCCGAGCTCCTCGTTCAGCCGCCTGACCAGCGTGGACGCGAGGAGCCTGACCTGGGTCGCCCAGGCGGTCGAGTCGGCGGCGACCACCACCTCGCCGTCCTCGAAGCTCTCCGGCCTGGTGTGGGCGGCCAGGTCGGGGCCGACGATCTCCGCCCAGCGGCCGAACACCCCGCCCACCGCGACCGGCTGTTCCCATCCCCGGGCGGCGAGCAGGTCGCGGATCGCCCGGCCGAACGGCAGCGGATCGCCGGAGTCACGCCGCGCGCCGCCCGGCCCGGAACGGCGACGGGGCTCGCTGCGGGGGAGCTGCCCCCGCTTCAGCGCGTCGGCCTTCGCCTGGGCCAGCTTCTCCCGCGCCAGCGCGGCGCCCCGCGCGGCCGAGCCCTGCGGGGATTGTCCACCGCCTGTGGATATCTCATCGGACACGGGTCACGCTCCCTTCCATCACGTCGAACCGGGCACCGGCCAGCTCGGGCGGCACGTCGTCCGGCACCGCCGCCGTGATGAGCACCTGCTCGGCCGGGGCGACGATCTCGGTGAGCCGCCTGCGCCGCTGACCGTCCAGCTCGGCGAAGACGTCGTCCAGGATCAGCACGGGGTCGCCGCCGTCGGCCCGCAGCAGGTCGTAGGCGGCGAGCCGCAACGCGAGGGCGAACGACCACGACTCGCCGTGGCTCGCGTAGCCCCGGGCCGGCAGCTCGCCCAGCCGCAGCAGCAGGTCGTCGCGGTGGGGGCCGACGAGGGTCACGCCGCGTTCGAGCTCCGCCTGACGCGCCTCCGCGAGGCCCCCCCGCAGGTGCTCGGCCAGTAGTTCCCGGTTTGTCCCCAGGGTGGGGATATCTGTGGATAACCCCGACGGCCGGTATTCGAGATCGGCGAGTCCGGACGACGGGGCGAGAGTGGCGTACGCCTTCGCCGCGAGCGGACGCAGCGCGTCCACCAGGTGCAGCCGCGCCGCCAACAGCTCCGCGCCATGGCGCACCAAGTGGGAGTCCCAGACTTCGAGCGTGCTCAGGACGTCTCCCGCGCCGGCGGCGGCGAAGGCCGCGTCGTCCTCCTGCCTGCGGCCGCCGCGCCGCCGTCCCGCCCGCGTCGCCGCGGCCGTACGCAGGAGCGCGTTGCGCTGCTTGAGCACCCGCTCGTAGTCGGCGCGCACACCCGCGAACCTGGGGACGCGGGCGACGAGCAGGTCGTCCATGAACCGGCGGCGCTCGGACGGGTCGCCCTTGACCAGCGCGAGGTCCTCCGGGGCGAACAGCACGGTCCGCAACAGGCCGAGGGCGTCGCGCGGCCGGGGGACGGGGGAGCGGTTCACCCTGGCGCGGTTGGCCCGGCCCGGGTTGATCTCGATCTCGACCAGCGCCCGGCGGTCGTCCCTGACCACCGCCGCGCGCACGATCGCCCGCTGCGCGCCGTGCCGTACGAGCGGCGCGTCGGTGGCCACGCGGTGGCTCGAATGGGTCGCGACGTAGCCGAGCGCCTCGACCAGGTTGGTCTTGCCCTGCCCGTTCGGCCCGACGAACGCCGTGGCCCCCGGTTCCAGCACGAGTTCGACCTCCGGGTATGACCGAAAGTCGGTGAGGGACAGGCTCGCCACGTGCACCCCGCCAGGCTAGTGCCGGTGCCCGGCCTTCGTGTCCCGGCCGCGACGTCCTGTGGAGAAACGGCTCGCTGTGGAGAAACGGGCCGGTGCGGGGTGGTTCGTCCACAGCCTGTGGAAGATCAACGCCTGAAGAGCCGTCGACCGGCGACCAGGCTCGGCAGAAGGCCCGGATCGCCCTGTGTACGGACGAGTCCGGCGGGCGAGCGATCAGGCCCAGACGTCCGACGAGCTGTCCGGCTCGGTCCGCCGGGCCGCGCTCGCGCGGGACCGCCTCGCCGACGAGGACAGGTCATCCGGGCGAGCCCCCGGCGTCCACAGGGTGTGAACGCCGCCCGTGAACGTCGGCCGGCAAACGTGGGCCGGGAACGTCGAGGCGCGTCAGCCCTCGACCTCGACCGGCGGGGTGACGTCGGCGCCCTTGCCGGTCTGGCCCTCGGCGGAGGCGACCGCGTGCCCGCCGAACTGGTTGCGCAGCGCCGCGACCATCTTCATCGCCGGGGAGTCGGCCTGGCGCGAGGCGAAACGCGCGTACAACGCGGCCGTGATGGCCGGCAGGGGCACCGCGTGGTCCACGGCCGCCTGGACCGTCCACCGGCCCTCGCCGGAGTCCTCCGCGTAGCCCTTCAGCTCGGAGAGGTCGGGGTCCTCCTCCAGCGCCCGCACCAGCAGGTCGAGCAGCCAGGACCGGATCACCGTGCCGTGCCGCCAGCTCTTGAACGTCTCGGGGACGTTGGTGACGGCGTCGCTGGCCTCCAGCAGCTCCCAGCCCTCGGCGAAGGCCTGCATCATGCCGTACTCGATGCCGTTGTGGACCATCTTCGCGAAGTGGCCCGCGCCCACGCCGCCCGCGTGGACGAAGCCGTCCTCGCCCTCCGGCTTGAGCGTCTCGAAGATCGGCATGAGCCGGCGGACGTGCTCCTCCTCGCCACCGGTCATCAGGGCGTAGCCGTACTCCAGGCCCCAGACGCCGCCGCTGACGCCCACGTCGACGAAGCCGATGCCGTGGGTGCCGAGGTCGGCCGCGTGCCGCTGGTCGTCCAGGTAGTGCGAGTTGCCGCCGTCGATGACGATGTCACCCTCCGACAGCAGCTCGCGCAGCTGCTCGACCGTGCTGCGTGTGGGCTTCCCCGCGGGGACCATGACCCAGACCGCGCGCGGCGCCTGAAGCCTCTCGACGAGCTCCTTCAGGCTGCTCACGTCGCTGATGGAGGGATCACGGTCGTAGCCGACGACGTCGTGCCCGCCGCGCCGCAGTCGCTCGGCCATGTTCCCGCCCATCTTGCCGAGCCCGATCATGCCGATCTGCATCTGAGCCACCCCTCAAACGTCTGCGTCGTCCACGGAGGCACGCGTACCCATGCACAAGGGGTCCATGCCCGCAGGAGATCGTACGCCCGGGGTGTTCGGGCCGTGTCAGCTGGACAGGCGGATGGGCATGATGAGGTAGCGGTAGTCCTCGCTGCCCCCGTCGTCCACAGGCTTGCCCCCGGTGAGGATGGCGGGCTTGGTCGGCGTGGTGAACTGCAGCCGCGCGACGTCGGAGTCGATCGCCCCCAGGCCCTCCAGCAGGAACTGGTGGTTGAAGGCGATGTTGATCTCGTCGCCGTCGAAATCGACCGGCAGCGCCTCCACAGCCTGTGCCTCGTCGCCGCTGCCGGCCTCCAGGACGACCTCTCCGCCGCGGAAGGCCAGCCGTACGGGGGTGTTGCGCTCGGCGACCAGCGCGACGCGCTTGACGGCCTCGACGAACGAGGCTGTGGACAGGTCCGCGCGGGCGGAGAACTCGGTGGGCAGCAGCGAGCGATATTTGGGGAACTCGGGGTCGAGCAGCCGGGTCGTCGTCCGCCGTCCGGAGCTGGAGAACCCGATCATGCCCTCGCCGGTGCCGCCGGCAGAGCTCAGCGCGATCTCGACCTCCGCGCCCGTGCCGCCCAGCGCCTTCGCCGTGTCCGCCAGCGTACGGCCCGGGATCATCGCGATGGCCTGGAAGTCCGGCTGCTCGGGCTGCCACTTCAGCTCGCGTACGGCGAGGCGGTAGCGGTCGGTGGCGGCGAGGGTCACCGTGTCGCCCTCGATCTCCATGCGTACGCCGGTGAGCATCGGGAGGGTGTCGTCCTTGCCCGCGGCGACGGCCACCTGGCCGACGGCGGAGGCGAACACGTCGCTGCCGACCCGTCCGGCGGCGGGCGGCATGGCCGGCAGGGACGGGTAGTCCTCCACAGGCATGGTGAGAAGTGTGAACCGGGCGCTGCCACAGGTGACGACGGCCTTGGCGCCGTCCACGACCAGCTCGACCGGCTGTGCGGGGAGCGCGCGGGTGATCTCGGCGAGGAGCTTGCCGGAGACCAGCACCACTCCCGGCTCTCCGGTCTGCACTTCGAGGGTCACCTCCGCGGAGACCTCGTAGTCGAAGCCGGAGAGCTTCAGCCGCTGGTCGTCGGTCACCTCCAGCCGCATGCCGGCGAGCACCGGCACCGAGGGACGGGCCGGAAGGCTCCGTGCCGTCCACGCCACGGCCTCGGCGAGCACGTCGCGATCGATCCGGAACATCACGTGGATCAGCCTCCTGGGTGTCGCTGCTTCGTCAAGTCTTCACTCTCCCGCACCTGTGCGCCTCCAGAACCCCTTCTATGGTTCTTGAGTTCTTAGGGAGAGAGATACAAGTCGTCTCATTAGGCAGTGTGGATATGTGGATGTCGAGCATTTTCGCAGCTCAGCGGAGCTGATTCATCCACTGCCGGTGTGGGGGAAACGTGGACGGACCCCCTGTGGACTGTGGGCGGCCGCGCTGTGCCCACACCCGTTCCCCAGGCGGAGTGCCCTCTGTCCACGAGTAATCCACGAGGTTTCCACCGGTTGTCCACGGGGTAAAAGGGACACCTGAGTTGTGTGTGACGTGTACGCACAGGGCGTCCCCAGGTCGTCCACGGGTATTCCCCAAACGATCCCCAGGTTCTCCCCAAAGTTGTCCCCAAGTGGGGACGGCGTGTTGGAGGGCCGGAGAGGGTGGGGGTATCGCGACGGAGCCGCCGCCGAGGGCGGCGTTTTTGATCCACAGAGTTATCCACAGCTGTGTACTAAGCGTTGCGTGCCCGCTGCTTGATCCGTGTCGTCAGCTCGTTGACCTGGTTGTACATCGAGCGCCGCTCCGCCATGAGCGACCGGATCTTACGCTCCGCGTGCATCACGGTGGTGTGGTCGCGTCCCCCGAACTGCTGGCCGATCTTCGGCAGCGACAGGTCGGTCAGCTCGCGGGCCAGATACATGGCGATCTGGCGGGCGGTGACCAGGGCGCGCGAGCGTGAGCTTCCACACAGGTCGTCGAGCGACACACCGAAGTATTCGGCGGTTGTGGACATGATGAGGGAGATGGTGATCTCCGGGCTCGCGTCCTCGCTGATGAGGTCCTTGAGGACGATCTCGGCGAGCTGGATGTCCACGGACTGCCGGTTGAGGCTGGCGAACGCGGTGACCCGGATGAGCGCGCCCTCGAGCTCGCGGATGTTGGTCGCGATGCGGCTGGCGATGTACTCCAGCACGTCGGGCGGCGCGGCCAGGCCCTCCTGGATCGCCTTCTTGCGCAGGATCGCGATGCGGGTCTCCAGCTCGGGCGGCTGGACGTCGGTGATCAGCCCCCACTCGAACCGGTTGCGCAGCCGGTCTTCCAGCGTCACGAGCTGCTTGGGCGCCCGGTCGCTGGAGATGACGATCTGCTTGCTGGCGTTGTGGAGGGTGTTGAAGGTGTGGAAGAACTCCTCCTGCGTCTGCTCCTTGCCCTCCAGGAACTGGATGTCGTCGACAAGGAGGATGTCCACAGCCCGGAAGCGGGAGCGGAACCCGTCGGCCTTGTGGTCGCGGATGGAGTTGATGAAGTCGTTGGTGAACTCCTCGGAGCTCACGTACCGCACCCGGGCGCCGTCGTACAGGCTCTGCGCGTAGTGGCCGATCGCGTGCAGCAGGTGGGTCTTCCCCAGCCCTGAGTCGCCGTAGATGAACAGCGGGTTGTACGCCTTGGCGGGGGCCTCGGCGACCGCGACGGCGGCGGCGTGCGCGAAGCGGTTGCTGGCGCCGATGACGAACGTCTCGAAGGTGTACTTGGCGTTCAGCCGGGCCGGCTCGCCGGAGGTGCGGCCACTGCGGGCGTCCCAGCGGTTCTGCCCGGGGCCGCCCGGCACAGAACCGGGTACGGCGCCTGGCACCGGGCCCGGCACGGGACCGGAGGACACGGGGCCGGATGCGGGACCGGCCACTGGGCCCGGCACCGGCTCGGGCTTGGGCGCGGCGGGCGGCTCGGGGGAGTAACCGCCGGGCCGCTGCGCGTGGTCCGGCGGGGACATGTGCTGCGGAGGCTGTGGATACTGCTGGCCCTGTGGATAATGCGGCTCGGCGTCGCGGCGGATCGGGCCGTCCTCAGCTAAGGGAAAGCGCGGAGCCTGCGGACGGGGCTGTGGATAATCTGTGGACGGCGCCTGTGGACGATGATCGGCCGGCGACGCCGCGGCGGGGTCCGAGGCGGCGGGCAGACCGGCGCCGGGATCCACCATCACGGCGATCCGCACGGGCCGGCCGAGCTCCTGCGACAACGCGTGCACGATCAGCGGGCGCAGCCGTACCTCGATGACCTCCTTGGCGAAGTCGTTGGGGGCCGCCAGGAGAATCGTGTCGTTGATGAGGCCGGAGGGCTGCGTCATCTGGAGGAACGCGCGCTGCTGCCCCGAGACGCCCTCGTCGAGCAGGGTCCTGAGCGCCCGAGCCCATACAGCGTTGAGATCGACGCCTTCCATGGCTCGGCCCCTCCTCTCGTTACGCGGCCCCGCTCGCCCGCCGCGATCCGTGTCGTTTCTCAGTCCTGTGCGCCTCGCCGCACCGGTCCTCGTCCGGCTGCCATCCACATATGATCCACACGATGTGCACAGCCCGTGCATTCTCCCCGGGCACATTCACGCTGATGGGGGGAAGGGCCGGACGGCCGACGGTAGCGGTGTGCGCAACCTGCGTTCAAGGCGTTGTCCACAGCCTAACGGCCCATGGTCGCTCGCCGTACTCGCTTGCCGTCACGTGTGCCGGTTTGACCTGACGTACGGTGGGCCCGTAACGTATCCCGGTCGGCTAATCACGCGACGGCTTTTTCGCATGCCCGCGCATCTGACGAGCCGTGACCTTGGAATGTACCGCGCCCGCGGAACGCCGCGGACGTACCCGAAGCATGGAGCCCACCCGTGAGCAAGCGTACTTACCAGCCGAACAACCGTCGCCGCGCGAAGACCCACGGCTTCCGGCTGCGCATGCGCACCCGGGCCGGCCGCGCCATCCTGGCCGCGCGCCGCCGCAAGGGCCGCGCCGAGCTGACGGTCTGACGACCAGACGCCGCCCGCCCGTGCCGAGCGGAGCGGGCGGCCATACGTCGAGGAAGGCCCGGTGCTGCCGTCCGCGTCCCGCATGCGGCGGGGTGACGAGTTCGCCGACGCGATTCGCCGTGGGCGTCGCGCCGGGCGTCCGACCCTGGTCGCACACCTGAACCTGCGTGACGCCGACGAGCCACCGCTGGTCGGCTTCGTCGTGAGCAAGGCAGTCGGTGGCGCCGTGGTGCGGAACCAGGTCAGGCGCAGGTTGAGACACCTTGTGCGGAGCCGTCTGCCACTGCTGCCGAGAGGTAGCCTTCTGGTGGTACGCGCCAATCCACCGGCCGCGTCCGCGCGCAGCGAGCACCTGGCCGCCGAACTCGACGTCGCGCTGAGTCGTTTACTCCGGCGGCGTGGGTCCGATTCCCGGACCCCGACGGATGGACGGTCATGACAGCGCAGCAACCGACTCCGGCCGCGACGGCCGGGGAGGCCGATCGGCCCGCGACCGGGCCGGTCGCTCGCGTGCTGCTCGCGATCATCCGGTTCTACCGTGCCTTCATCAGCCCGATGCTGGGGCCGAGGTGCCGGTTCGAGCCGTCCTGCAGCGCCTATGGTCTGGAAGCCGTCGCCGTTCATGGAGCGGCGCGCGGGGCATGGCTGACCGTCAGGCGTATCGGACGGTGTCACCCGTTCCATCCTGGAGGTTTCGACCCGGTGCCCCCACGCCGAGTCCGGTCTCACGACGAAACGCAAGGGAGCTAGCTCGGTGGAGCTGCCATTCCTGAATTGGCTGTATACGGCGGTGGCCTGGGTGATCACCCAGATCCACGCCGGCTACAGCACTTTCATCCCCTCCAGCAGCGGTCTCAACTGGGCGCTGACCATCATCACGCTGACCGTGCTGATGCGTCTGCTGATCTTCCCGCTCTTCATGAAGCAGATGCGCTCGTCGCGCAAGATGCAGGAGCTGGCGCCCAAGGTCCAGGAGCTGCGCAAGAAGTACAAGAACGACAAGCAGCGCATGAACCAGGAGGTCATGCGGCTGTACCAGGAGGCCGGGGCCAACCCGCTCGGTGGCTGCCTCCCGATCGTCGCGCAGTTCCCGATCTTCATCTCGATGTTCACCGTGCTGCGGGCCATCGCCGAGGACCGGGCCGTATTCGGCATGACCAAGGAGCTGGTGAACAGCGCGCGTGCCGCGCATGTCCTCGGCGCGCCGCTGGCCGCGAAGTTCTTCGACAGCGCCGAGGTCATCCGGAGCCTCGGCGCCCAGCCGGTGACGACGAAGATCGTCCTCGCCTGCTTCGTGGCCATCAGCTCGTGCACCACGTTCCTCACCGTCCGGCAGAGCGTGAAGCGTTCGATGGCGCAGATGCCGGACAACCCCATGGCGCAGCAGCAGAAGATCCTGATGTACATCTCGCCGCTGTTCGCCGTCTTCAGCCTGAACTTCCAGCTCGGTCTGATCCTCTACTGGGTGACCACCAACCTGTGGACACTCGGCCAGCAGCACTGGTTCTACAGCCGTCACCCGATGCCGGTCGTGGACGAGAAGGGCAACATCACCACTCCCGAGCCGACGAACGGCATCTTCACCAAGCTGGTGGGAAAGCCCAAGGCGCCGGCGCAGCCTGAGCCGGAACCCGCCCCCAAGATCGTCCGTCAGCAGCCGACGCGCCAGCCCCGCAGCAAGCGCACCGGCAGCAAGAAGTCGTAGGAGAAGGAGAGTCCGGACGTGACCGAAGCTGAGGAGACCCTCAAGCCTGCTCCCGACATCGAAGCCCTGGAACAGGAGGGCGAGATCGCGGCGGACTACCTGGAGGGCCTGCTCGACATCGCCGACCTGGACGGCGACATCGACATGGACGTCGAGGGAGACCGTGCCGTGGTCTCGATCGTCGGCGTCAAGGGCGATGAGCTCGTGGGACCCGGCGGCGAGGTGCTGGAGGCGCTGCAGGAGCTGACGCGCCTGGCCGTGCACCGTCAGACGGGGGAGCGTTCGCGGCTCATGCTCGACGTGGGCGGCTATCGGGAGCGGCGCCGTGCCGAGCTCACCAAGGTGGGCACCGCGGCCGCCGAAGACGTCAAGCGCACCGGCGAGCCGAAGGCGCTCAAGCCGATGACGCCGTTCGAGCGCAAGATCGTTCACGACGCGGTCGCCGCGGCGGGCCTGCGCAGCGAGTCCGAGGGCGAGGAGCCCCGCCGCTTCGTGGTGGTCCTGCCCGCCTGACCGCTCTCACAGTTCCGACAGTTTCGACGCGGGGAAGCCGCCGGTCCCGACATCCGGGACCGGCGGCTTTTCCGTCCTGTACGTCCCTTCCCGCCCTCCCGCTCTGGCCGGGTCCGCACCGCAGGCCGTCGCCGAGAGGGAAGGACGGTTACCCTTGGCCAAGAGCGTTCCTGGATGAGTGAAGTGATGACGGAGAGCAACGAGCTGCCCGAGGCGCCCCCGGTGGCCCGGGAGATTTTCACCGGCGAGGCGTTGGAGCGGGCTCGGGTGTTCGCCGAGTTGCTCGCCGGGCCGGGCGTGGTGCGGGGACTGCTGGGGCCGCGCGAGGTGCCCCGCATCTGGGACCGGCACCTGCTGAACTGTGCGGTCGTGGAGGAGGCGGTCCCGCCGGACTCGACGCTGATCGACATCGGCTCGGGCGCCGGCCTGCCCGGCCTTGTGCTCGCGATCGTCCGGCCCGACGTGACGGTGACGCTGCTGGAGCCGCTGCTGCGTCGCACCGTGTTCCTGTCGGAGTGCGTCGAGGCGCTCAAGCTCGACAACGTGGAGGTGCTGCGCGGGCGGGCCGAGGAGCTCGCCGGCAAGCGCGTCTTCGACGTGGCGACGGCGCGGGCGGTCGCGCCGCTCGACCGTCTGCTGTCGTGGTCGATGCCGCTGCTACACGAGGGCGGGGAGTTGCTCGCGATGAAGGGGGAGCGGGCACAGGAGGAGCTGGACGCCGCCCGCCCCCGGTTGGATTCGTTCGGCGTGAGGCACGTCGAGTTGGCCACAGTGGGGCGCGGTAGGGTCGAGCCGCCCGCGACCCTCGTTCGCGTCGTCGCCGGACGATCTCCGCGAACGGAAACGCGGAGGCGACGAAAGAGGTGAGCCGGTGGCGGACGCCGGATCAGGCGGTGTGACAGCGGGCCTGGGTTGGCCGGAGACTCGGCTCCCCCTACGCTGGGAGATCGCGACAGCAGGCCGGTCCTCCGGGGTGGGCTGGCCTCGTCCCCCTGTCTCGCCGGTCGAAAGGACGACGACCGTGTCCCAGACCCCCCTTAACCCTGGCGATTCGCCGCTGGTACGAGAGGCACTGAGTTCTGTGGTTTCACGTGAAACAGCCGCCACGCCCCCGCAGGCGGCTGCGCCTTCCGTCGGTTACTCGACGCGCGACGAGGGGTCCTGGCCCCGGCCTTCCCGGTGTCGCGTGATGACGGTGGCCAACCAGAAGGGCGGCGTGGGGAAGACCACTACGGCGGTCAACCTCGCGGCAGCGCTGTCCATGCACGATCAGCGCGTTCTCGTGGTCGACCTCGACCCGCAGGGCAACGCGTCTACGGCGTTGGCGACCGAACACCGGTCCGGGATGCCGTCGGTGTACCAGGTGCTCGTGGACGACATGCAGCTGTCGCAGATCGTGAAGCCGGTCCCCGACATGCCCAACCTGTTCTGCGCTCCGGCGACGCTCGACCTTGCGGGCGCGGAGATCGAGCTGGTTCCGATGGTCGGCCGGGAGACCCGTCTGCGGCGGGCGCTCGCCTCGTTCGACTCGATGGAGTTCGACTACATCCTCATCGACTGCCCGCCGTCGCTGGGCCTGCTGACCGTGAACGCCATGGCGGCGGCGCAGGAGGTGCTGATCCCCATCCAGTGCGAGTACTACGCCCTGGAAGGGCTCACACAGCTCCTGCAGAACGTGGAGCTGGTGCGCGCCCACCTCAACCAGACGCTGTCGGTCTCCACCATCCTGCTCACGATGTACGACGGGCGCACCCGGCTCGCCTCTCAGGTGGCCGAGGAGGTGCGCTCCCACTTCGGAGACACCGTGCTCGACGCCGTCATCCCCAGGAGCGTCCGCGTCTCCGAGGCCCCCAGCTACGGCCAGTCGGTCATGACGTACGACCCGGGTTCGAGCGGGGCACTGGCCTACATGGGCGCCGCTCGCGAGATCGCCTACCGTGCGGCGGCCCTCACCGGCGCTTGACAGAGCCCGCACAGACGGCAGGAGAGACGGCGGCGTGTGGACGAGCACGCGCCGGCGAAGCGTTCCCGGCCCCGGCGCAGCCAACGCGCCGGGGCAACCCCGGAGAGACAGCACCGGCGCGAGGCGCCACAACGGCACCCGCTGCTGTGCCGTGACGCCCTGGGCGGCCACAGCCGCCGCATGTGCCGGCTGTGACAGACAAGGGTTCAGGCATCTGATGGCATCGGGACGTTCACGGATTCGAGCGCCACAGACTTAGGGACGCTGCTCTGGCGGGGGACGTCGGTTTGGCCCAGCCCGCCGACGACGGCTTACAGAGCCGGCGGTCGACCGGCTTCTCCGGATGTCGGTGTCTAGGACCTCACTGCGCTGGAAGCAACCTCCGCTCCTCGCGAAGCCTGCTCCACCCGCGCGAATTCCTCGCGAAATCCGCTCCGCTCCACCCACAGAAATTGCTCGCAGGCCCGGAACTTGCCTGGGGTCAGGTCTGGGCCTGCGCTGCGGTCCTCGATCTCTTCCGCTCCGCTCCTTACGTACGACCCCACACGCTGCTGTTCGGCGGTGGGCTGTCCACAGCTGGGACGCGCGTCGACTCATGGCGGGGCTTCGCAGCGGTACTCTCTCCTGGTGTGTGCGTGCCGGTGCCCAGTGACCGCGAGTCGCTGGGCATTGGCTTCTGTGCGGGTGCGGGCGTGAAGGAGCAGCGGTGAGCCAGCAGCGTCGGGGACTGGGCAAGGGTCTTGGGGCACTGATCCCCACGGGACCGATCGTCGATCCGGCGTCCACGGCGAGCGCTCCGCCTCTCGGTCTCCAGCCGACCGCGCCGGGCACGCCGGCGACGGGCCTGCGTCCGGTGGAGGGCGCCTACTTCCAGGAGATCGAGGTCGACTCCATCTCCCCGAACCCACGGCAGCCGCGAGAGGTGTTCGACGAGGACCGGCTCGACGAGCTCGCGGCGTCCATCAAGGAGGTCGGCCTGCTGCAGCCGGTCGTCGTCCGCGCCGTGGAGGACGGCCGTTTCGAGCTCATCATGGGGGAGCGGCGGTGGCGCGCCTCGCAGATCGCGGGGCTCGACCGCATCCCCGCGATCGTCCGGAGCACCCAGGACGACGAAATGCTCCGCGAGGCGCTGATCGAGAACCTCCAGCGGGAGCAGTTGAACGCTCTGGAGGAGGCGGCGGCCTATCAGCAGCTTCTGGACGACTTCGGAGCCACTCACGAGGTGCTGGCCAAGAAGGTCGGACGGTCGCGCTCGCACATCAGCAACACCCTGCGACTGCTGAACCTTCCTCCCGAGGTGCAGCGCAGGCTGGCGGCCGGGATCATCAGTGCCGGGCACGCGCGGGCGCTGCTGGCGTTGAACGACCCCGCCGCCCAGGAGCACCTGGCGACCCGGATCGTGGCCGAGGGGCTGTCGGTCAGGACCGTCGAGGAGATCGTTGCTCTGGGCGAGGCGACCGCGGGGCCGGCTCCACGCAAGCCCCGGGCGAAGAAGCCGACCGCCCCGGCACTGCGCGATCTGGCGGATCGCCTCTCGGACCACTTCGAGACGAAGGTGAAGGTCGATCTCGGCAGCCGGAAGGGTCGCATCGTGGTCGAGTTCTCCACGATCGACGACCTGGAGCGCATCATCGACACGATGGCACCGGATGCCGCCCACGCGATGCGCAGCAGGGGCATCACAGCGGAGTGACCGCAGCGCCTGCGGCAGGAAGACCGCGCCCCCATGGTCCTGGGGGCGGCGAGGGCGGCATCCAGGTGGGTGCTGCCCTCGCGGCGTTTCCGGCCCAGGCGCAGGCAATGGCCGTCACTGCACACCCACCGATGCCGCCGCACCCGCCGCAGCAGCTACAGGCACCCTGCCGCAGGTTTCACGTGAAACATCGCGCCCCGGCGCCCCCGTAAATTGAGCCTGAGGTCGTGTGTCGCCCCCATTGCAGCAGGCTCGCAGCCCGTCCGCTCACCGGCCTCCTGGACAACCGGCCGTCTCCGGCGGCCATGGCCTTCCTTTGAGGTACGTGCGTGGCCACGTCGCGTGCGCACACCTCGGCCGTGGCGGGCGACAGATGCGAGCTCTCGTCGCCCGCACCAATGCCTGACCATGCCCCGCTGTGCTCCTGGCAGATTGCCGACCGGGCTTCCCGGGCGCTCACACGGGTTGGCCGGCCGTAGGAGGCCAACCGCATGGCTGTGCCCGTGCCCTCCGGCAGCCGGCCGCTCGTTGATCGGCGCCGGGTAATGGGATCTCCACGGGCCTCAGCGCAGGTGCCGACGGCGAGCACGGCGGTCGCCTTGGGCGTGAGGCGGTCGAGCCACTCGCTGGTGGTCATCGGCTGACCGGTGTCGGGGCTGGATCGGTCACTGCGCCGGAAGGAACCTCCGGTCCTCGCGAAGCCCGCTCCGCTGGGCCTTCGCTGCGGTCCTTGCTCCCTTCCGCTCCGCTCCCTCCACCCGGTGAACGTAGACGGCGTACTGACGTACGTCCATTCGAGCCGCCCTGGCGGGGCCGACGGGGTTGATCGGCGCCCGAGAGCGGAGTAGAGCAGAGCAATCGCCTCCTGCGGTGAGGTCTCCACGAGGTACGCCCCGGCCCGGCCGCCACGGCGCCCGGGAGCCTCTGACGACACGCCTCGGGCCGTTCGGTGTCGTCCCCCGAACCTCGCCGGACGCCCATGGTCGAGATCATCCCAAGCCACCTCGGCGGCCCTGAGAGTTCCTACGCCTGACGAGTCCTGCACCAGCGACCCGACGCCTTGTTCGAGCGCCCCAGCGCAAGAGTCAGACGCATCTCCCGGCTGCCGAGGCGGGGACGGACGGCCGCCGGTGTGCCGGGCCCGATGGGAGGGGGCGTGGGCTCGGGGAGGCAGCGTGGACCCGGGGGAGAAGGCTAGGAGGAGAGGGGCGGCCCTTCGTGTCTGCTTCCGATGGGCCGCCGCGGAAACCTACTCCGTCGTTCCTGCTGCTCGTCGCCGTGCCCAACGCTCTCGTCCTGGCCGGGTAATCGGCCTGTGGCGGCGGATGACGCGCGGCACGCTCGACCGGGACGAACTGGAGGTGCGTTGACGGCGGCGGCGATCGCCGAACCGCTCGTGTACGTGCAAGCAGATCATGCGCAACATCCACGTCGATCGGACAGCGTCGACCAGCCGACGATGCCCAGGGGGCACTGGAGCCTCGATGCCGAGCGGCAAAGGTGTCGTGACGGAGTTGCCAAGTGGTGGCGGGGTCGTAGGTGGTGTGAGTGTTGTGGCGGCCGTTCAGGGGGATGCCGTCGAGGGCGGATAGGCGCGTCAGCTTCGTCGGGGCCGCCCCTGGAGTCCGTGCGTCAACCATTGTCCGGGCTAGGGAGCGGAGCGGAAGGGAGTGAGGACCGCAGCGAAGGCCCAGCGGAGCGGGCTTCGCGAGGACCGGAGGTTCCTTCCGGCGCAGTGACCGGAACCCGGCCAAGGATCACACTGACTCCTTCGGCTGCCCGCCCCCATGCAGACCGATCCTGAGACCGTTCTCACGACTCCAACCCAGGCCAACCCGCCCCGGCCAAAGAACCTCGCGCGCCTTACCGGCGGCGCACCGAAGCCAGACCAACCCTGCGACGGTGCTCATGACCACGAGGCACCCAGCTCGCCCCCCGGCCAGCGCCCCGTAGACTCCCGTCGCGCCGTCCTCACCGCTCCAGGGCATACCAACCTGCCCTGGCCAGGGACCGCGCGGACCCCGCCGATCACACGCCTGCGCCGCCGTCTTCACTGCCCCAGGCAGACGCCCCCAAGGCACACCAACTCCCCCTCTAGGACTTGCCTGGAGGGGGGAGTGTTTCACGTGAAACGGAGGCGGATCAGCCTCGGGCGGCGGCGAGCTCCAGGAGTCCCTTGCAGAGCGTGCCGAGATCGCGGCCAGCGGCCTCCGCCGCCATGGGCAGCAGAGAGGTCTCCGTCATGCCGGGGGCCACGTTCACTTCGAGGAAGTACGGCTTGCCGTCGGCATCGACGATGATGTCGGTGCGGGAGATGTCGCGCAGGCCGAGCGCGGTGTGGGCGGCGACCGCCATGCCGGCACACGCCTCGGTGACCTCGGGAGAGAGCCGGGCTGGTGCGAAGAACTCCGTCTGCCCAGCGGTGTAGCGGGCGGCGTAGTCGTACACGCCGCGGTCGGGCACGATCTCCACGGGCGGCAGGGCGACCGGTCCGTCGCCGAGATCCACCACGGAGACCGACACCTCCACGCCCTGGATGTACCGCTCGATGAGCGCGGTGTCGCCGTATGCGAAGCAACCGACCATCGCGGCGGGCAACTCCTCCGCTGTGCGCACCATGGAGGCGCCCAGCGCGGACCCGCCGCGCGAGGGCTTCACGAAGAGCGGCAGGCCGAGCTGGTCGATGATGCGGGCGAGCACGGCCGTGGCGCCGAGATCGTGGAACGTCTCCTTGGGCAGCGCGACCGAGTCGGGTGTGTTCAGGCCCCAGGAGCGGACGACCGCCTTCGCCGTGGGCTTGTCGAAGGCGACCCGGCAGGCGTCCGGTGTCGCACCGACGTAGGGCACGCCGAGCAGTTCCAGCACCGAGCGGATCGCGCCGTCCTCGCCGGCGCCGCCGTGCAGGGTGACGAAGACGGCGTCCGGCGGGTCCGCCAGCACGCCGGGCACGAGGGTGGCGTCGGCATCGCGGGTCTCCACGTCCACACCGGCGGCCCGCAGCACCTCGGCGACGCGGCGTCCGGAGCGGATGGAGACCTCACGCTCGTAGGAGAGCCCTCCCGCGAGGATGAGCACGTGGCCCAGGTCGCTCATCACGCCTCACCGCCCATGCGCTCCACCACGGCGCCGATCGCGGTCCGGCGGTGATTCGTCGTTTCGCCTGGCCCGAGTCGCGTCCCCCTCCACGGACGCGCGGGGGGCGATCCTTGGGTCATCGTTCGCTCGCTCACGAAGAGGGCCTTTCTCGCCTCGACAAGTCAGTACGGCCAGCCTGAACAGGCTAGTGCCCCGCCCGCGCCGCCGCGTCGTCGCGTCAGGTCTCAGACGAGGTCGCACTTGTGCCGGAGCCGCCCATGAGCGGTGCCATGGGCGGCTCCTCCGTCACGTTGGGGCAGCGGCCGTACCGTGTCTAGGCGAGATCCGGGCCGGGAGTGTCGACGCCGGAGCGCCCCGGTGTGGAGCCCGTGCCGAACGTGTCCCGAAGCCGCAGCTCCTGCTCGATCACGCCGGCCAGGCGGCGCACGCCCTCCTTGATGCGCTCGGGCTCCGGGTAGCAGAACGACAGGCGCATGTTCCGCGAGCCGCCGCCGTCGGAGTAGAAGCCGGTGCCGGGCACGAACGCGACCCGCTCGGCGACCGCGCGGGGGAGGATCGCCTTGGAGTTGAGCCCCTCGGGGAGGGTCATCCAGACGAAGAACCCGCCGGCGGGGCGGGTCCATGTGCAACCGGGCGGCATGAGCACGTCGAGCGCGCCGAGGAGCGCGTCGCGCCGCTCACGGTAAAGCTCGCGGAACGACTTGATCTGCTCCCGCCACGGCTGCGTGGCGAGGTACTGCCCGACGGCGAGCTGGGTGAAGGACGAGTGCGACAGCACCGCCGACTCCATGGCCAGCACCAGTTTGTCGCGTACGGCGTGCGGGGCGAGGGCCCAGCCGACGCGGAAGCCGGGGGCGAGGGTCTTGGAGAACGAGCCGAGGTAGACCACGCCCTCGGGGTCGTCGGCCCGCAGCGCCCGCATCGGTTCCCCGTCGAACCCGAGCAGGCCGTACGGGTTGTCCTCCACGACGAGGACACCGGCGCGGCGGCAGATCTCCAGCACCTGGCGGCGGCGCACCTCGTTGAGCGTGACGCCGGCCGGGTTCTGGAAGTTGGGGATCGTGTAGAGGAACTTGATCCGGTTGCCGGCTGCCTGGAGCGCGTAGATGGTCTGCGCGAGGGCTTCGGGGATGAGGCCCTGGTCGTCCATCGCGATGTGCACGACCTTGGCCTGGTAGGCGCTGAACGTCCCGAGCGCGCCGACGTACGAGGGTCCCTCGGCGAGCACGACGTCACCGGGGTCGATGAAGATCCGGGTGATCAGGTCGAGCGCCTGCTGCGAGCCCACCGTGACGACCACGTCGTCCGCGTTCGCCTCGATGCCCTCCATGCGCATGACCTCGCAGATCTGCTCGCGCAGGGCGGGGTCGCCCTGCCCGGAGCCGTACTGCAGGGCCACGGAGCCGCGCGAGGCGACCAGGTCGGCGACGAGCTCGCTGACGAGGTCGAGGGGGAGCGCGTTCACGTACGGCATGCCGCCGGCGAGCGAGACCACCTCGGGCCTCGACGCGACGGCGAAGAGAGCTCGGATCTCGGAGGCGACCATCCCGGCAGCGCGGGCGGCGTACCTGTCGACGTAGGCGTCAATGCGCGACCCATGAGTCGCGTTCGTCCGACCGTGATCAAGCTCTTGTGCCACGGTCCACCTCCGATCACGTAGCCGAGAAATCCAGGGTACGGTAACGCGCCACTCCGATCACAACAGGGTATTGACCATCAAGGGCCCCTTTTCTTGCATTCCCGCACCACTGGTTTCGGCCCGCCCAACCCCTTTAATGGTCGTCGGCGGCTGTTGTGGCGCACCCGCTCCCGGACCTTCCCCTGAGTTACGATGCGAGCTGGAGACGCCGTATTCGCGCGCTTTTCTGGCAGGACTCCTGACGGGGATTGGGGCATCACGTGTCGCGTCGGCTGGTCAATGTCACGCTGGACAATCTCGATGACCTGCCGCGACGGTGCCGGCGGTGCGTGTTCTGGGAGCTCGACCCGGTCAGCGGCGAGCGCGCCGCGGAGGCGGGTGATCCGGCCCTGGAGAAGGAGGCGTGGATCTCCGCGACCCTTCTCGAATGGGGAAGCTGCGGGAAGATCGCCTACGTGGACGGGGTGGCGGCCGGGTTCGTGCTTTACGCCCCGCCCTTGTACGTCCCGCGTTCGGTGGCGTTTCCGACCTCTCCGGTCAGCTCGGACGCCGTGCTGCTGATGACCGCGCACATCGTGCAGGAGTTCACCGGCGGCGGGCTGGGCCGGATGCTCGTGCAGGGCGTCGCCAAGGACCTGACCCGCCGCGGCGTACGGGCGATCGAGGCGTTCGGCGACCTGAAGTGGGAGAAGCCGGGCGGCTGTGTGCTGCCCGCGGACTATCTGCTGTCGGTCGGGTTCAAGACCGTGCGCCCGCATCTGCGCTTCCCCCGCCTGCGGCTGGAGCTCAAGACGGCCGTGTCGTGGCGTGAGGACGTCGAGGTGGCACTGGAGCGCCTGCTGGGGTCGATGTCCCCGGAGCGGGCACTGCGGCCCGTCTGAGAGGCACGCCAGGCCCCGCCCTGGCCCGGCGAGAACAGCCCTGGCCCTGGCCCACCGGTCTCGCCCGGCCCACTGGTTCCGCCCTGGCCCACCGGTCCCGGCCCACCGGTCCCGGCCCACCGGTCCCGGCTCGGAAACCCCACCGGTCCCGGCGGTCCCGCGTACGGGACCCGGAGAACGCGAGAGCCCCCCGGGCACAGGCACGCGGCACAGGCACGGGGGGCTCTTCGGATGAGGCCGGCGGCTACGGCGTCAGATGACGCCCTCGAGCTCACGAAGCAGCATGGCCTTCGGCTTGGCGCCGATGATCTGCTTGACGACCTCTCCGCCCTTGTAGACGTTCATCGTCGGAATCTGGAGCACACCGTAGTCACGCGGCGTGACCGGGTTCTCGTCGATGTTCAGCTTGACGATGGTCAGCTTGTCGGCGTTCTCGGCGGCGATCTCCTCGAGGATCGGCCCGACCTGACGGCACGGACCGCACCACTCGGCCCAGAAGTCGACCAGAACCGGCTTGTCGCTCTTGAGGACCTCGGCCTCGAAGCTCGCGTCCGTCACGCTCTTGATCGCGCCCACGGTATCTCTCCCCTTGCATGAGTGGTGTGGCGGTGCAGACAACCGCGGGGACAGTCCCCGCATTCCCGATGTCGGGACTCAGGCGTTCAGCGTCAGCCAGCGCTCGGCGTCCAGCGCCGCCGCACATCCGGTCCCGGCGGCCGTGATGGCCTGACGATAGGTGTGGTCGACGACGTCTCCGGCCGCGAACACCCCGTCGATATTCGTCCGCGTCGACGGCGACTCGACCTTGATGTACCCCTGGTCGTCAAGGTCGATCTGGCCCTTGACGAGGCCGGTGCGCGGCTCGTGGCCGATCGCGATGAACAGGCCGCCCACCGGCAGCTCGGACTCCTCGCCGGTCTTGACGTTGCGCAGCCGCACACCGGAGATCCGGTCCTCGCCGAGCACGTCGACGACCTCGGTGTCCCAGATGAAGCGGATCTTCTCGTTCGCGAACGCCCGGTCCTGCATGATCTTGCTGGCGCGCAGCGAGTCGCGGCGGTGGATCACCGTCACCGACTTGCCGAACCGGGTCAGGAAGATCGCCTCCTCCATCGCCGTGTCGCCGCCGCCGACGACCACGATCTCCTGGTCGCGGAAGAAGAACCCGTCACAGGTGGCACACCACGACACGCCCCGCCCCGACAGCCGCTTCTCGTTCTCCAGCCCGAGCTCGCGGTAGCCCGACCCGGTGGCCAGGATCACGGACTTGGCGTAGAAGGTGTCGGTGTGGGTCTTGACGACCTTGGGGTTCGCGGTGAGGTCCACCTCGACCACGTCGTCGGCCACCAGCTCGGCGCCGAAGCGCTCGGCCTGCTTGCGGAAGTTGTCCATGAGGTCCGGGCCCATGATGCCGTCGGGGAACCCGGGGAAGTTCTCCACCTCGGTGGTGTTCATCAACGCGCCGCCGGCGGTGACCGACCCCTCGAAGACGAGAGGCTTGAGGTCCGCGCGCGCGGTGTAGACGGCCGCCGTGTAGCCGGCCGGACCCGACCCGATGATGATCACGTTACGAACGTCGCTCAACGGACCCGCCTTCTTCGCTCCCGGTGGATATGCAGTGCCGTCAACAGATCCTAGGCCCCGGTCATTCCCCGGGGGATCCCCGATACGGCGAAGCCCCCCGGAGGTCGCGGGGGGCTTCGTCACTGCCGATGGTACGGCTCGCGCCGCGCGGTCACTTCCAGGAGGCCAGAACCTCGGGGCGCAGCTTGTGGCACTGCGAGTCCACGACGACCACGCGTACGGCGTTGCTGCTCTTGTCCTCCCAGAACGCCATCACGGTGGCCTCGTTGCCGTTGTAGAGGGCCTTGTCGACGCCGATCGGCGTGCGGTCGAGCTCGGTCGAGAACCGCTTGACGCAGGTGTCGAGGTCCTCGTCGTCGTTGGTGCCCGAGCCGGGCGCCACGCCGAAGTACCCGAGCAGCGGCCCGCGCAGCTCCCGGCTGGTGTAGTTGTGGCCGCTGGCGTACGTCGAGTAGGTCAGCGCCTCGACCTTGTCCGGGCTCTTGCCGGGCTCGCCCTGGCTCACCACCTGCCGGGACGGCGAGTCGCCGAACGAGAGCAGGCCGGTGGCGAGACCGCCGCTCCCGATCACGACGGCCGCCGCAGCGGCGACCGCGGCCGGCAACGCCCACGAGCGCCGCCTGGACGCCTTGCGGCCCGCCGTACGCGGTCCCGAACGGCGCTTGGCCGGCACGATCGTCCCGTCGTCGGCGACGACACCCAGCGGAACCACCGGCGCGGTCCCGCGCTCCGGCTCCGGCTGCGTCTCCGCGGCGATTTCCGAGGCGGCGATTTCCGAGGCGGCGATTTCCGAGGTGGTTTCCGCCGAAGCGGCGACCTGAGGCTCGACCGTCTCCCACGGAACGTCGTCCCATGGGGCGTTGTCCCACGGGGCCGGCTCCTGTGGAGCGCTGTCCCATGGGGCGTCCCGCAGGACGCGGTCCCAGTCCGGAGCCTCGGCGGCAAGCGCCCGGTCGATACGCCTGGCGACGCCCAGAGGCATCGCCGGCACCGGCATCGCCGCCAGGACCTCCCGGACCGCGGCCAGGTCGGCAAGGCTCTCCCCGCAGGGGTCGCAGACCGCGAGATGCTCGCGGACCCGCCGGGCCGTCGTGTCGTCGAGGAGACCCTCCGCCAGTTCGGCGAGAACCTCCAGGTCGTAGTGCGTGTCACCCGTCACGAAGTTCTGCTCCCTTCCCGGATGAGACGCGAGTGAGGTCGGATCGGTTCCGTAGATGCGAAAGAATCGGGGCGAGTTTGGCGCGCCCCCTTGCGCAGCGGCTCTTCACGGTCCCCGGCGGGACGCCCAGCACCGTCGCCGCGTCGTCCACCGCGTACCCCATCATGTCGACCAGCACGAGGGCCGCCCTCTGGTCGGGCGGCAGCAGCTTGAGCGCCGCCGTGACCTCCAGGGAGACCTCGCGCTCGCCGGCCTGGTCGGTCGCCGGGGCCTCGCGCTCCGCGGCCTCGATGAGCTCGTCGTCGGCGACCGGGCGCACCGACTTGCGGCGCATGCGGTCGAGGCAGGCGTTGACCACGATGCGGTGGAGCCACGTCGTGACCGCCGCCTCGCCGCGGAAGCTGTCCGCCTTCCGGTACGCCGAGACGAACGCGTCCTGAACCGCGTCGGCGGCCTCGTCGGGATCGCCGAGCGTGCGCAGGGCGACCGCCCACATCCGGTCGCGATGCCGCTTGACGATCTCGCTGAACGCGTGAGGGTCGCCGCCGAGGTGGCGGGCCAGCAGATCGGCATCGGACATCGCGCGTCGCGCGTGCTCAGCCGTCGGGGGATTGTCTGGTGGGGAATTCACAAGTCCCTGCTATGCCGATCCTGGGGAATGCACCGTTACGTCGTAGATAGTGCCACGATACTGCCCGTTGTAGGCGGGAAGCCGGGTGAACCAGATCAAAACGTACTGGCCCGTCGTGGCCTTTTCCGGGGTGAGCGTCACCGAACCCGATGCGCCCTTCTTCTCCGCCACGGTCTTCAAAGAAGACAGATCCGCCGCGTCGCCCACCTTGAGCTGCACGGTCGATCCGCCGGCGTTGCCCAGGGAGACGACGACGTCGGCGATGGGGATCGGCTTGCCCATGTCGAGGATGAGCCCGACGCCGTCCTTGAGGCGCCCCAGGTCGGCGGTGCTGTAGCTGTCGGTGTGCCAGTCGGTGGACGGCTTGCCGTCGATGGCCAGCGGGGCGAGCTCCGGCTTCTCGGCGCGGTCGGTGCCGAGGGGGTCGAACCCCGCCGCGCTCACCGGCTTGACGGCGACCGGCTTCCGCGAGGGGGACGGCGACTGCGCGCTGTCCGACTGGGCCACCCCGCGCGGGGTGTTGCCGAGGTTCTTGCCCACGGTCCAGGCGCCCACGCCGACGGCCGCCATCACGAGCAGGACGATGACGGTCAGCAGGATCTTGCTCGCGGCGCCGGTCTGCGGGCGCGGCGGCGGTGGCGGAGGGACCATCGACATCTGGTGTGCCAGATGGGACGGCACGCGGGGCGGCATGGTGGACATGCCCAGCCCGTCCGGCGCCTCGCTGCGCAGGTTCAACGCGGGCGGCGCGGTGGTGACCGGCGCAGGCGCGGGGCGGGGCACCTCGGCGAGCGCCTCGGCCACGTCGGCCGGGGTGGCCAGCGGCGGCTGCCCGCGTCGCGGCTCCTGCAGCAGCGCGCGGCAGGTGATGGCGTCGAGGTAGCCGGGGACGCCGGCGGTGACCTGCCGGGGCGTGCAGATCTTGCCGTCGTCCAGGGGCGCGGGGGGCAGCCCGCAGTCGGAGTCGCCGGGCCAGTGGCCGGTCAGCGCCGCGTAGAGCAGGCGGCCCAGCCCTTCGGCGTCCTCCTTGGCGGGGTCCTCGCTGCTCAGGTCGAGGATCGCGGCGTCGACGGCGAGACCGAGGAGCTTGACCGTGCCGCCGCTCGTCCAGACCAGGCGGCTGGGGGTCAGGTGCAGGTGGGTGAGCCCCGCCGCGTGCGCGTGCGCCAGGGCCTCGGCGGCCTCGGCGACCAGGGCCGCGCCCCGCTCGGGCTCGACGGGCCCGCTCTCCAGCAGGTCGAGCAGCGACTCTCCGCTGACCCACTCGCTCACGACGTACGCGGTGCCGTCCTCGTCGGCCGCGTCGAAGACCTGGGTGAGGCGGGGGTCGGTGAGGCGGCTCGCCAGGCGGGCGGCGGTGACGACTTCCTCGACTCGGGAAAAATCGGGTGCGAACGTGTGGACCGCGACCGGGCGGGCGAGGATCTCGTCCAGCGCCTTCCACAGGGTCGCGCCGCCGGATTCGTGGACCCTGTCCTCCAGGCGGAACCGATCCGCCAGCTTGGTCCCCGGTTCGACCGTGGACATGCTCATGCGGCCGCCCCGCTCCGCGGCTCATCGGCATGCACCAGCCGATGCCGGGTGGTTCCGCCCACGCCTTCCCGCTTCCGCTCGCCGGTCCGAAACACCAGATCGCGCCCCTAAAACCTCCTGCCTGCCGTGGTCGCCGAGCGGAGCACCGCCGGGTCGGCGAGACCCCGGAGACGAGCATCCGCGAGCCGGAACAGGCCCGTACGGCCGTCGCCGCCGGTCCTCCTCCACCCTCGCGGTCACCCGCCCGGCCGAATCCATCGGTAGGGCAAGTTCTGCGGGACGTTCTCTGAGTGTGTCTCAACACTCCCTGGCGCACCATGCTAGTGCCGTGCCGCTTGTGCCCGCCTTCCCGATCGAAGACGTCCGAATCGGACTTTCGCGTTACCTTCCAGTCGCCGGTCGTTCTTGAGGACTCTTACCGTCCTACCCGGCTTGCGACAAGTCCAATGATGGAGCGGACCTCGGGAACCCGCAGCCGGTGCGCGGCGAACATGTACAGCAGCAGCCCGGCGCCGCCGCCCACCACGAGCACCACCGCCGCACTGATGGGACTGATCGAGGTGATCTCCCTGGCCAGCCAGAGGACCGCCAGCGCCAGCGCGGCGGCCGGGATCGCCGCCGCGTACATCCGGCCCAGGCCGGCGACGATCTCCCGGCCGCCCAGCCCGCCGATCTTCCGGCTCGCCAGCACCCACGCGACGCCGCAGAGGACGACGTACGTGATCAGGTAGGCGAACGCCAGGCCGATGACGATGTACCGGTCGGGGAGCGTGAAGTAGGCGACGAGGCTGAGCGAGGCGTTGACGACCACGTTCACCCCGGCCATGATCGCCGGGGTGCGGGTGTCGCCGAAGCTGTAGAAGACCCGCAGCAGGAGCTGGAAGATCGAGAACGGCACGAGCGCGACGCCGAACACCTGCAGCACGTGACCGATGTAGATCGCGTTGCCCGTCGTCATGTTGCCCCACGAGAAGATCAGCGTGGTGACCGCCGGGCCGAGCACCATCAGCAGCAGACCCGACGGGACGATGACGGAGGAGACCAGCCGCACCCCGGAGGAGAACTCCCCGCGGGCCGTGGCGAGGTCGCCGTCGGCCACGAGCCTGCTCATCCTGGGCAGCATCGCCGTGATCACCGACACCGCGATGATCCCGTACGGAAGCTGGAAGAGCTGGAACGCGTACGACCAGGCGCTGTTGCCGGCGCCCGGGGCACGGTCGCCCGCGCCGGTGGCGAGCTTGGTGGTGACCCAGAACCCGATCTGGTTGATGCCGACGAAGGCGAACGTCCACACGGCGGCCCTGGCCGCCTCGCCGAGACCGGTGTTGCGCACCCCGAACCGGGGGCGGAACCGGAACCCGACCCGGTGCAGCGCGACGATCAGCACCAGCGCCTGGGCGAGGATGCCCGCGGTGGTGCCGAGGCCGAGCAACATGAGGTCGCGGTCGCTCACCTTCTCGATGTCGGACGTGCCGATGACGTAGTAGGCGGCGAGGACCCCCATTACCACGATGTTGTTGAGCACCGGCGCCCACATCGGGGCGGCGAACCGGTCCCGGGTGTTCAGGATCGCCCCGGCCAGCGAGCCGATCCCGAAGAACGCGATCTGCGGGAGCAGATATCGGGCCAGCGTGGTGGCGACCGCGACCTTGTCCTCCGACCAGTTCGAGGCGGTGTAGAGCTCCATGATCGGCCGGGCCAGCAGCACGCCGATCACCGCGACGGCGGTCAGCACCACCACGCCCAGCGTCATCAGCCGCTGCTCGAACGCCTGGCCCCCGTCGGGGTCCCGCTTCTGCGCCCGCACGATCACCGGAACGACCACGGCGCTGAGCACGCCCTGGAGCAGCAGGTCGAGCAGGATGTAGGGGATCTGGTAGGCCGCGTTGTACGCGTCGCCGAGCGCGAGGGTGCCGATGGCCGCGGCGAGCATCGCCGTACGGACGAAGCCGGTGAGCCGCGAGACCATCGTCCCGGCCGCCATGATCGCGCTGGCCCGCAGCATCCTGCTCATGGTTGTCCTTCGGTTCGCGGCGGCCTGACTTGGGGTGGCCGCCTTCCTCCAGTGGTCCCGGGAAGGCGACCCAAGACTACGGCGACTGGGTGCGCTCGGCCGGGACGGCTCCCTGCCGGTCGCCGGGCGGGCCGTCCTCGCCGCCGGAGGCGTCGAACGGGAACGCCTTGCGCGACCTGCGGCGCAGGATGCGCATCACCACGGCGGCCAGCATGATGACCACGGCCGCCCCCACGATGACGAGGGCGATGCCGGTGTAGCCGGTCGCGCGCACCACGACCCGCACGGCGCTGCCGTACTTCTCGTCGCCGTCGGTCAGCAGCTGCACCGAGATGCTCGCGTCGCCGCCCTCGTCGCGCACGATCACCGGCACGTTCACGAGCTGGCTGCGCCCCGCGAGGATCGTGGTCGTGGGGGTCATGTAGACCCCTCCGGGGGCGTCGATAGCGAGCCGCGACTTGCTGGCCGAGGTGACCCGGATCTTGATCTGGATGTCCTTGTCCAGGTTGTTGGCCACGCTGACCGGGACCTGGCCGTTGCTGCCCGCGACCGCGCGCGGGGTGTCGAGCACCGACACGTCGTCGATGCGCGCGTCGATGGCCTTCTGCACCTGCCCGGCGAAGGTCATCGCGCGCTTGCCGTCGCCCCGCCAGGAGGCCGACGACAGCCGGAGTATGGCCGTGTGGAAGACGTCCGTGTGCTGCTCGGTGACGGTGGCCACGGCGTCGGCCTTGCGCTCCAGCTTGCGTACGGTCGCGAGGTAGGTGCGGCTCAGCTCGGCCTGGCGGTCGCGCTCGGTGTACGTCAGGTCGGCGCGCGGCACCTGGACCCGGCCGGGCTTGATCGAGTCGAGCGGGGTCATGCGCAGCCAGGGGGCGCCGGAGGCGGCCTGCAGGAGGCTGGAGACGTACGCCGGGTCGGGCGTCCACAGATGCGACTGCGGGGCCGCGATCACCGTGCGCGTGGCCGCCTTCGCCGTGCTGTTCTGCACGGTGCCGCTCTGGCCTGTGCCGCTCTGTCCCGTGCCGCCGGTCTGGCCGGGAAGGGCTACCGGCTGCTCGAAGGCGATCATCGCGGTCTCGGCGAGGAACCGCTGCCGCGCGAGCATCGCGGCGCCGGGAGCCGACACGTTCCCGCCGAGGAGCTCGCTGAGCGTGGGGTCGGCCAGCAGCGCGGTGAGCGGGTTCTCGGCGACGGTTTCGAGCGTGGCGGCGCCGTCGGGCGTGGTCTGCTGCGCGGGCGGGGGGACGGGCTGTCCGGTCTGCGTCGCGCCCTGGCCCTCGGGCCGCGGCGGCAGCGCGTCGCCCGACAGCAGCACGGACGTCACGCCCGACATGGCCAGCTCGTCCACCGCGTCGCGGTCGATCTTGCCGCCGGCCGGCCACGTGGTGGTGCTGGGGATCTCCCGGCCGAGCAGTTCGCTCGCGAGCGCCGCCCCGCGCTGGACGGACGCCGCGGCCTGCTTGTCGAGGCCGTGGTGGACCAGCGCGGTCATGTCCGGATCGGCGTACGGCGTGGAGATGACGGTCTTGTCCGTCAGCGCGCTGCGCAGGCCGTTCAGCCACTGGCCCGCGGCCTGGTCGGCGTCCTTGCGGGTGCCGCGCACATTCCGGGGGCCGGAGGACAGGACGCGGACGTCGTCGAGC
This sequence comes from Microbispora sp. CL1-1, assembly GCF_012034195.1. NCBI lineage: Bacteria > Bacillati > Actinomycetota > Actinomycetes > Streptosporangiales > Streptosporangiaceae > Microbispora > Microbispora sp. CL1-1. The sequence continues at coordinate 93,844 of NZ_JAATEK010000021.1, read as the reverse complement.
AGCGCGGGGTCCACGAACCAGGTCACCGCGTCGCCGGTGTCCTGCGCCGTCTGGAGCAGCGCCGCCAGGCGGCCGGACGCGAGCGAGGCCGGCAGGTCGTCGTCCATGAACGTCGTGTCGTCGGCGCGGTGGGGCCGGTCGACGATCGGCAGGGCGACGGCCAGCTTGATCTTGGGGATCTGCTCGCCCTTGGGGGCGTACGTCAGGAAGGTCCGCTCGATCCCGAGCCGCTGCCCGGTGCCCGCGTCGGTCAGCTCGATCTCGAAGGGATAGACGCCGGGCCTGGGCATGCCCAGCTCCGCGGGGGTCACGGTGAACCGGAAGGGAAGCTTTCCCGACTGGTCGAGCGCCGTGGCCTGGATCCTGGTGCTCCAGTTGGTGGTGCCGTATCCCTGCTCCGACAGGTACGCCGCCATCTCGGCCCGGGAGGCGAACGGCCTGTCCCGGGAGTAGCGGACGGCGACCCGGACGAACGATCCCGGCGTGCCGGAGACGGTCCCCGCGACCGTGATGGGGTCGGTGGCGACGCGCACGACCTCCGGCGTGATCTCGCTGACCACGAGCGGATCGGCCGGTGCCACGGCCACGACACGACCCGGAGGTGGTGCCGCGACAGCCGTACCGGCCATGCCCGCGGGGAAGGCGAGCAGGGCGGTCAGCGATGTCAGCAGCGCGGCCTTACGGATCATGTGCCGGCCGGCGGTGAGGTACGGCGCACGCCCAGAATGCTATGGCCTAAGCAGTCCGCATAGGACTCACGAGGCTCGCGAGACCCCTCCGTTGGGTGGCGCTCAGGTCGACGGGCTTGGCCGCCACCAGGTCGAACAGGTCGATGGCAGGCATGCGCAACGCGGTGCGGCGCTCGCCGGTCGCGGTGTGGACGACCTCGTCGGGATCGGCCCGCTCCAGCAGACGCTGGTCGACCAGCACGGTCAGGTCGTCGGGCAGCAGGAGCGGGCAGACCAGGCCGTGCGCGTAGTCGGTCGCGGAGTTCACGGTGTAGGCCGACGCGGGGGTTACCCTGTGGGCGCGCAGAGCGGCGCCCACGTCCGCCGGCCCGGGACAGGAGTTCACCGCGGTCACCACCGCCACCTCCTGTGTCCGCCCTCGCGCCGACACCTCGAACAGCGAGACGCACAGGCACCTCTCGGGTGAGACCCCCAGCACCTCGGGAAGCTCGTCCGAGCATGTCAACGGGCGCGGAAGACGTACGATCTCATGGTGGATCTGGTGGGCGAGGAGCCAGCGGTGAATCGCGAGAGCGTCTTTCATCTCGTGTGCTCCTTGCGTCGTCCAGCGCCCCCGAACCGTCCGTGGCCTAGTGATCGCTAGGTGTGTCTCCCCTGGGTGACACCTGAACACCTGGGCCATCGGGGGAGAGTTTCTGTTCCGTGACCGAAGGACCTACCCAGCCTTGTCCGTTTCAAATCTGAGCGACAGCCAGCAGCGCGCCGTGAACGAACTGTTCCGCCGGATCGCCCCGGTCGCCGACGAGCTCGGTGAGCTGTTCTCGGCCCGAGGGCACGAGCTGGCCCTGGTCGGCGGTTCCGTCCGCGACGTCCTCCTCGGCCGCGCGAGCAAGGACCTCGACCTGACCACGGACGCCCGCCCCGAGAGGGTGCTGGAGATCGTCAAGGACTGGGCGGACGCCGTCTGGACGATCGGGATCGACTTCGGCACCGTCGGCGTGCGCAAGGGCGGCTGGCTGCTGGAGATCACCACCTACCGCAGCGAGTCGTACGACCCCGCCTCGCGCAAGCCCGAGGTGATGTACGGCGACTCGCTCGAGGGCGACCTCGCCCGGCGCGACTTCGCGGTCAACGCGATGGCCGTCCGGCTGCCCGGCCACGAGTTCGTCGACCCGTACGGCGGGCTGCCCGACCTGGCCGCCAAGGTCCTGCGGACGCCGGGCAAACCCGAGCAGTCGTTCGACGACGACCCGCTGCGGATGCTGCGGGCGGCCAGGTTCGCGGGCCAGATCGGGTTCACCGTGGCCCCCGAGGTGGTCGAGGCGATGACCGCGATGTCCCGCCGCATCGAGATCGTCTCGGCCGAGCGCATCCGCGACGAGCTCGACAAGCTGATCCTCGGCGCCCACCCGAGGAAGGGGCTCGCGCTGCTGGTGGACACCGGGCTCGCCGCCCACGTCCTGCCCGAGCTGCCCAAGCTGCGGCTGGAGATCGACGAGCACCACCGGCACAAGGACGTCTACGAGCACACGCTGATCGTGCTGGAGCAGGCCATCGACCTGGAGACGTCCGGCCCCGACCGGGTGCTGCGGTGGGCCGCCCTGCTGCACGACATCGGCAAGCCGAAGACCCGGCGCAACGAGCCCGGCGGCCGCGTGTCGTTCCACCACCACGAGGTCGTCGGCGCGCAGATGGCCAAGAAGCGGCTCGCCGAGCTGAAGTTCCCCAAGGACGTGGTGTCCGACGTGTCGAGGCTCGTGGAGCTGCACCTGCGCTTCCACGGCTACGGGACGGGCGAGTGGACCGACAGCGCCGTGCGCCGCTACGTCCGCGACGCGGGGCACCTCCTCGAACGCCTGCACAAGCTGACCAGGGCCGACTGCACCACCCGCAACAAGCGCAAGGCCCAGGCACTGTCGCGCACCTACGACCAGCTTGAGGAGCGCATCGCCCGGCTGGCCGACGAGGAGGAGCTGGCCAAGATCCGCCCTGAGCTCGACGGCAACGAGATCCAGGAGATCCTCGGCGTGCCGCCGGGGCCGGTTGTCGGCAGGGCCTACAAGCACATGCTGGAGATCCGCATGGACCAGGGCATGATCGGCAAGGAGGCCGCGCGGCAGGCCCTGCTCGACTGGGCGCGCGACAACGGGATCATCTCGTAGGTGGACGCCGCGGAGGTCCTCCGGCTCGACCGCGAGCACGTCTGGCATCCCTACACGGCCGTGCCGTCCGGGGTGCCGGTGCACGTCGTCCGCCGGGCCGAGGGCGTGCGGATCACGCTCGGCGACGGCCGTGAGCTGATCGACGGCATGGCCTCCTGGTGGGCGGCCGTTCACGGCTACAACCACCCGCGGCTCAACCGGGCCGCCCGCGACCAGCTCGGCGACATGGCGCACGTCATGTTCGGCGGCCTGACCCACGAGCCCGCCGTACGGCTCGCGCACCGGCTGGCCGGGATGACCGGGCTCGACCACGTCTTCCTGGCGGACTCGGGCTCGGTGGCGGTCGAGGTCGCGATCAAGATGGCGGTGCAGTACAGCGGGCGCTCGGCCCTGCTGACCGTGCGGGGCGGCTACCACGGCGACACGTTCGCCGCGATGTCGGTCTGCGACCCGGTCGGTGGCATGCACCACCTGTTCACCGGGATGCTCCCGCGGCACGTCTTCGCGCCGATGCCGCCGCACGACTACGGCCGCCGCCCGGGCGGGACCGCGCAGGCGGGTCCCGACGAGGCCTATCTGGCTGAGCTGACCGCGGCCGTCGAGGCCCACGCCGACCGGCTGGCCGCGATCATCGTCGAGCCCGTCGTGCAGGGCGCGGGCGGCATGCGGTTCTATCACCCCGCCTACCTGCGGCGGCTGCGCGAGCTGGCCGACGAGCACGGCATCCTGCTGATCGCCGACGAGATCGCCACCGGCTTCGGCCGTACGGGGGAGATGTTCGGCTGCGACCACGCCGGGATCAGGCCGGACATCATGTGCGTGGGCAAGGCGCTCACCGGGGGCTACATGACGCTCGCCGCCACGCTGTGCACCGCGCGGGTGGCCGAGCGCATCGGCGTGCTGATGCACGGCCCGACCTACATGGGCAACCCGCTCGCCTGCGCCGTGGCCGGCGCCTCGCTCGACCTGCTCGCCGAACGGCCCTGGCGGGAGGAGGTCGCGCGCATCGAGGCGGGCCTGCTCGACGGTCTCGCCCCGGCCGCGGGCGCCCCCGGCGTACGGGACGTGCGGGTGCTGGGCGCGATCGGGGTGATCGAGACCGACCGGCCCGTCGATGTCGCGAAAATTCAAGACATCGTGATGGAGCACGGCGTGTGGCTGCGGCCCTTCGGCCGGCTGATCTACACGATGCCGCCGTACGCCTGCGCGCCCGGCGACATCGCCCGCATCACCGGTGCCATGGTCGCCGCCACCGCGGCGCTGTGACGCCGGCCGACGGGAGGCCTGCCGACGGGAGTCAGTCGACGGCGGGCACCGGCGGCCTGCGGCGTACGGCGGAGGGCAGGATCAGCCGGTAGACCACCGCGCCGAGCAGATAGCCCACGCCGATCACGGCGAGCGCGAGATACGACACGCCGTCGCGCGGCAGCAGCGCCGCGGCCAGCACCGCGCCGAGCACCGTCATGCCGTTGAACAGCATGTCGTAGACGGAGAAGGCGCGGCCGAGATAGGCGTCCTCGATGTCGCGCTGCACGACGGTGTCCGCGCAGATCTTCACGCTCTGCCCCGCGACGCCGATCACCAGCCCGGCGGCGACGAACGCCCACTTGTGGAACGTCGCGCACAGGGCGAACTCCAGCACGCCGCAGGTCACGAGCATCACCGGCACCCAGATCTCGATGCGGACCCGCTCGGTGGCCCACGGCGTGACCAGGACCGCGGCGAAGCTGCCCGCGCCGACGGCGCCCAGCACGAGCGCGATGCCCTTCAGCGCGTCGTCGGGGTCGTGGGTGAAGTGGTAGCGGTAGAGCATCACCACGGCCGCCGTGGAGATGCCGAACATCAGGCGGTGGGTGGCGACGCCGCTGAGGGCCGCCCCCGCCGAACGCCGGTGCGCGATGTGCCGCGCGCCGTCCACCAGGCCGGCGAGCACGTGCCGTACGGCCTCGCGGGCCTGCGGGCGGTTCGGGTCGTACGCGGGGCCGAGCAGCGAGCGCTCCATCGTCCGCGCGATCAGCGCGCTCAGGCCGAAGACGACGCCGGAGCAGACCAGCAGCACGGCCACGCCCCGGTCGTCCGACCCGGAGATCACGCGGAGCACGACGCCGGCGCCCGCCCCGACGAACGTCACCACCGTGCCCGAGGTGGGCGTGACCGCGTTGGCCATCATCAGGTTCTCGGACGGCACGACGTGGGGCAGCGCGGCGCTGAGGGCCGACAGGAAGAAGCGGTTGACCGCGAGCACGCCGAGCGCCGCCGCGTAGAAGACGACGTCGGAGGCGCCCGCCGCGACGAGGCAGGCGGCCACCACCAGCAGCACGCCGCGCACGACCGGCGCGATGACGAGGATCTGCCGCCTCGACCAGCGGTCGATGAACACCCCGACGAAGGGCCCGAGGACGCTGTACGGCAGGAGCAACACGGCGAGGCCCGCCGCGATGGCGGTCGCGCTCGCCTGCCTTTCCGGGCTGAAGAACGCGTAGCCGCCGACGGCGAGCTGGAAGATCCCGTCGGAGAACTGCGAGACGAGCCGTGTGGCGAAAAGCCGCCGGAAGTTTCGACCCCGCAGGACCACCCGCAGATCAGAGGCGTAGGACACGGCGACAGCCTACGCGGGCGATCACGCGCGGACATCCGGAGCGACCCTGATAAAGACCCGTAGGTCTCACCCCGCGGCAAGGTGATCACGTACTCTCGCAGAGTGACGTCACAGGAACATGTCGTGCTGGTCGATGGCGAGGGAAACCCGATCGGCACCGCCCCCAAATCCACCGTCCACAGCGCCGACACGCCGCTGCATCTCGCGTTCTCCAGCTACGTCTTCGACCACCGCGGGCGCGTGCTGCTGTCACGCCGTGCGGGCTCGAAGCTGACCTGGCCCGATCAGTGGACCAACAGCTGCTGCGGGCATCCCCTGCCGGGCGAACCGCTGTCGTCGGCGGTGATCCGCCGCCTCGGGTTCGAGCTGGGCCTGACGGTCGAGTCCGTCGACCTGATCCTGCCGCGCTTCTCCTATCGGGCCGTGATGGACAACGGCACGGTGGAGAACGAGCTGTGCCCGGTCTACCGGGCCGTGGTCACCGGAGAGGCCGCGCCCAACGCCGAGGAGGTGGGTGAGGTCAGGTGGGAGCCCTGGGCGCGCTTCGCCGCCGAGGTGATGAGCGGGGAGCGGGACATCTCGCCCTGGGCCAGGGAGCAGGTGCCTCAGCTCGTCGCGCTCGGGCCGGATCCGCTGGCCTGGCCGGTGGCCGACGCCGCCGCCCTGCCGCCGGCCGCGCGCCCGCTCACGAACCACTGAGGTCCACCGGGCGTGGACATGGGACCGCCCCGGTCCGATCGAGCGGAACCGGGGCGGGACACGCGGACGACGGACGTCAGCGCTCGGCCTCACCGCGGATGAACTTCTCCACGGCCTCGCGGGCGGCGTCGTCGGAGTACTGCTCCGGCGGCGACTTCATGAAGTAGGACGAGGGCGACAGCAGCGGGCCGCCGATGCCCCGGTCGAGGGCGATCTTGGCCGCGCGCACCGCGTCGATGATGATGCCGGCGGAGTTGGGCGAGTCCCAGACCTCGAGCTTGTACTCCAGGTTGAGCGGGGTGTCGCCGAACGACCGGCCCTCAAGGCGGACGTAGGCCCACTTGCGGTCGTCCAGCCACGGCACGTGGTCGGACGGGCCGATGTGGACGTCGGCCTTGGCCATCTCGTGCGGGATCTGCGACGTGACCGACTGGGTCTTGGAGATCTTCTTGGACTGGAGGCGGGTGCGCTCCAGCATGTTCATGAAGTCCATGTTGCCGCCGAAGTTGAGCTGGTAGGTGCGCAGCAGCTCGACTCCGCGGTCCTCGAACAGCTTGGCCAGCACGCGGTGCGTGATCGTCGCGCCGACCTGCGACTTGATGTCGTCGCCCACGATCGGGACGCCGGCCTCGGTGAACTTCGCGGCCCACTCGGGGTCGGAGGCGATGAAGACCGGCAGCGCGTTGACGAACGCCACCTTGGCGTCGATCGCGCACTGCGCGTAGAAGCGGTCGGCCTCCTCCGAGCCCACCGGGAGATAGGACACCAGGACGTCGACCCGGGCGTCCTTCAGGGCCTGGACGACGTCCACCGGCTCCTCGTCGGACTCCTCGATGATCTCGCGGTAGTACGTGCCCAGGCCGTCGAACGTCGGGCCACGCTGCACGGTGACGCCGAGCGGCGGCACGTCGCAGATCTTGATCGTGTTGTTCTCGGAGGCGACGATGGCCTCCGACAAGTCGCGGCCGACCTTCTTGGCGTCCACGTCGAAGGCCGCGACGAACTCCACGTCACCGACGTGGTAGTCACCGAACCGCACGTGCATGAGGCCCGGCACACGGCTGCTCGGATCCGCGTCCTTGTAGTAATGGACGCCCTGCACCAGCGATGAGGCGCAGTTGCCCACACCGACGATGGCTACGCGCACCGAACCCATAGCACTCGCTCCTTTACCTATCTGCCTCGGGCGTGTCCGCCCTCTGGGTCTCTTCCTGTACGGCTTGCGCGGGATCCGGAGGGTGACCCCCCTCGCCGGGAGCCGAACGGCTCCGCCGTTCCGAGTCGATCAGCTCGTTCAACCAGCGGACCTCGCGCTCGACCGACTCCAGCCCGTGGCGCTGGAGCTCAAGCGTGTAGGTGTCCAGCCGCTCTCTCGTGCGGGCGAGAGCCTCACGGACGCGGTCGAGGCGTTCTTCAAGGCGGCTGCGGCGGCCCTCCAGGATGCGGAGCCGCACCTCCGCCTCCGTGTGGCGGAAGAAGGCGAAGTGGATGCCGAAGCTCTCGTCCTCCCAGGAGGACGGCCCCGACTGGCTGAGCAGCTCCTGCAGCCGCTCCTTGCCCTCCGCCGTGATCTTGTAGACGATCTTCGACCTACGGCCGAGAACCGTGTCCTCAGGAGGCTCCTCCTCGGCGATGAGGCCCTCGTTGAGCAGACCCCTGAGGCAGGGGTACAGCGAGCCGTAGGAGAAGGCACGGAACATGCCGAGCAGCGTGTTGAGCCGTTTGCGCAGCTCATATCCGTGCAAGGGCGTCTCGTTCAGCGATCCCAGGACGGCGAGCTCCAGCACACCTCCACGAGAGCCCGTCACTGGAACCACCCCCTGTGTCCGACCGATGTATCGACTCGATACATCCGCAGGATACGTCGGGGTGTCATAGATGGCAACGGGTCAACGGTTGGGCAAGATTCGGCAAAGGGTCGTAATCTGGCCGCATGTGGTCACAGCGGTCGGTCGTGGACTACGGCCTCGCTAAGCGGGCGGCCGTACAGTCCGTCCGCGCCGGCCGCATGCGGGCGCGGGACGTGTGCGACGCCCACCCCTACCTGCTCCGCGCGGCCCGGTTCCACGGAGAGCCGACGAGCCGCAGTTGCCCCATATGTGAACGACGCAACGTGACCAACGTCACATACGTATATGGGGACGAATTAGGACGAGTGGCCGGCCAGGCAAAAGGGATGGCCGAGCTCACCGCGATGGCGCGGGAATACCGCGAATTCCGCGTCTACGTGGTGGAGGTCTGCCAAGGTTGTTCTTGGAACCACCTGGCGGTGTCGTTCGTCCTCGGAACAGCCGATCCCCCGGGCCCTTCCCTGTAGGGCGGACCTCCACCTCCAGGAGGCGGCCCGCCGGCCTGCCGGCCGACGTCGATAATTCCCCGAACCATCTGACGAGGACGCGTGACTTACAGCAGCTACGGACCGGAGCCGACCGGCCGTCCCGAGGACGCCTCGGGCTCCGGTGGATCATCCCGCCCTGGGCGCCGTCGTCGCTCGCCCCGGGAATCCGACGAGTTCGGCGATTACGGAGAGTACGGAGAGTACGGAGAGTACGGCGAGCCCGTCCCGCCGCGGCAGCCCGGCAGGGGACCGGTCCCGCAGCCGCCCCGCGGCGCCCGGCCGGCCGGACCCGACCGCCGTCGTGAGGCGGCAGCCTTCGAGGACACGGCGGCCATGAACGCGGTGCCCCCCAGGCCGGAACCGCGGCCCGAACCCCGGCCCGAACCCCGGCCCGAACCGCGACCGGAGCAGGGCAGGCCGCAGCGACCGGTTCCGGGACCGCAGCAGGGAGGCCGGGGACCGGTGGGCGGCGGACGCCCGCCGATGGACCGTGACCCGCGCTACGCGGCCGGCCCCGGCGGTCCTGGTGGCCCGGGTGGTCCTGTGGGCCCTGGCAGGCCCGGCCGTCCCGGCGCGGACGAGCGCACCCAGGCGATGGGCATGCCGACGGGCGGATTCCCCCGCGACGGCCGCGATCCCCGGGGGGACGAGCAGCGCACCGAGGCCATCCAGACCGGCGGCCGCCGCCGCAGGCCCCCGGGCCGGGGTGGCCACGGCCCCGGCGGCCCCGGTGGACCCGGTGGACCCGGTGGACCCGGTGGACCCGGCGGTCCGGGTGGGCCCGGCGGGCGCGGCCCCCGGGATCCGCGTGACTTCGACGACTTCGACGAGGACGACGAGAAGCCGCGCCGTACGGGCTGGCGGCGCTTCGTCCCGAGCTGGAAGATCCTGTTGGCGGCCTTCACCGTGCTGGCCGCCGGCACCTTCGGCATGATCGCGGTCGCCTACGCCAACACCCCGGTGCCCGAGGCGACGCAGGCGGAGGCCGTGGCCCAGGGCAGCGCCATCTACTACAACGACGGCAAGACGCTGATCGCCAAGGTGGGCACCCCGCGCGTCATCCTGGACAACATCAACAAGGTGCCGCGGCACGTCCAGGACGCCGTCATCGCGATCGAGAACGACACCTTCCGGACCGACAGCGGCATCTCGATCCCCGGCATGATCCGGTCGGTCTACATGACGGCGACCGGGCAGCAGCTCCAGGGCGCCTCGACCATCACCCAGCAGATGGCCCGCAACTACTACGACGGCCTCAGCCAGGAAGTGTCGATCAAGCGAAAGATCAAGGAGATCTTCGTCGCGGTCAAGCTCGACAAGTCGATGACCAAGGACCAGATCCTCCTGCAGTACCTCAACACGGTGCCCTTCGGCCGGGCGTACGGCATCGAGGCCGCCGCGCAGGCGTACTTCAAGAAGCACGTCGAACAGCTCACCGTGGAGCAGGGCGCCTATCTCGCCGCGCGCATCCAGACGCCCGCCCTGGACGCCGACTCCCCGCGGTTGCAGAGCCGGTTCAAGGACGTCGTCAACGCCATGGCGAGGCTCGACCCGGCCAAGTACGGCAAGCTGCCGGGCACGGCCAAGTTCCCCAAGACGGTTCCCGATCGCAACAGCAACGAGCTGGGCGGCCTGAAGGGCTACATGGTCGTCCAGGTGCTGCAGGAGCTGAAGACCCGGATGAACCTGCCGCCCGACCAGGTCAGGAGCGGCGGCTACAAGATCGTCTCGACCTTCGACAAGAAGCTCATGCAGGCCGCCAGGAAGGCGGTCATCGGCACCACCGCCAGCCTGCCGAAGGAGATCCACGCCGGTCTGGCCGCAGTGGACCCCAAGAACGGACGGGTGCTCGCCTTCTATGGCGGTGAGGACTACGTCAAGGACAACTGGAACGAACCGTTCGACTCCTACAAGCAGGCCGCCTCGGCGTTCAAGCCGTACGTGCTGGCCGCCTGGCTGGACGCCGGGCACAGCCTGAACAGCTTCGTGCCCGGCAACAAGACGGTGCCGGAGGAGCTCCCCGGCACCAAGCCCATCGGCAACAGCCACAACGTGGGGAACGCGATCAACGTCACCACGGCGACCGCCGACTCGGTCAACACGGCCTTCGCCTCGATGGCGTACAAGCTGGACGAGGAGAACGGCACGATCGGGCAGCTCAGCGCGGTGAAGCAGATCGCGGAGGAGGCCGGGCTCGGCAAGCAGCGCATGGAGGACGACGTCAAGGAGCACAAGTACGCGTTCTCCATCGGCAGCGCCCTGGTCACCCCGGTCGAGCAGGCCGCCGGCTACTCGATCTTCGCCAACGAGGGCAAGCACGTCGACTACCACGTGGTCAAGGAGGTCCGGAAGGACAAGGCGGTCGTCTTCGCCGAGCGCCGTGAGGTCAAGCAGGTGATCACGCCCGAGGCGGCGGCCGACTCCGTGGCGGCGATGGAGGAGGTCCTCAAGACGGGTACGGCGGCGGGCAGGGGCATCGGCCGCCCGGCCGCCGGCAAGACCGGCACGAACAACGACAACAAGGAAGCGTGGTTCGTCGGCTTCACCCCGCAGATCTCCACCGCGGTCGGCATGTACCGCGAGCAGTGCGTCACCAAGTCGGGAAAGATCGTCCAGCCCATTTACGCGAACTGCCCGGAGACCCCCGGCGGCAAGAAGAGCAAGAAGTACGGCCCGAACAATCCCTACTCCAAGCCCCGTGAGATATCGCTCGGCGCCGGCATCGAAGGCGCGACCTACCCGACCACCATCTGGCGGAACTTCATGATGGAGGCGCTCGCGGGCAAGCCTGTCGAGCAGTTCCCGCAGAAGGCCGGGCTGGGCAGCCCGGAGAACATCGTGCCGAGCCCGACGCCGACGCCCAGCCCGGAGCCCGACGACGCCGGGTTCCCGACGGACTTCCCGACCGACTTCCCCGACGACGGCGGCTGCTTCAACGGCGGCCCGGGATGTGACAGCGGCGACGGCCTCGGCGACGACCGGGGCCCGGGCGGTTCGGACGGCGGCCCCGGCGGCGACGACGTCCCGTTGAACATCAACCAGCCCCCGGCCGCGCTCCCGACCGGGTCGGGAAACGGCAGGAACGGCAGCGGCGCCTGATCCGCGATCCGGCGTCCCGAAGGGGCCCGCGGCGACTCCCGCCGCGGGCCCCTTCGGCGCGCGGAGTCGCCAAGCCGAGGCGTTGAATGGTGCAATACCGAGCATGACGACCCGGACCACGAACGACTCCGCCCCGCTGCCCGGGGTCGCCGCGCGGGCGGTGCCGTACCTGCCTCTCGGGCTTCTCGCGGGGCTCGGCGCCGTTCTCGCGTACCTGTGGAAATATCCCTGCCGGTTCGGCGGAGCCTGGAACGGCGGCGTCGGGCAGTTCACGAACTTCTGTTACACCGACATCTATCCGCTGTTCTGGGCCGAGAAGCTCAACGAGGGCAAGATCCCGTACGTCGACTATCCGGTCGAATACCCGGTGGGCATCGGCGGGATCATGGAGTTCGCCCGCCGCCTCGCGGGTGGCGACGGGGTCGTGTTCTACGACGTCACCGTGATCCTGATGGGAATCGCGCTGGTCGTGGGCGTGCTGCTCATGGCCGCGCTCGCCGGTCCCGCCCGCCGCTGGGACGCCCTCTGGTACGCCGTCGGCCCGGCCGTCATCCTCTGCGCGTACATCAACTGGGACCTCGCCGCCGGCGCCCTCGCGCTGGGCGGCCTGCTGGCCTGGGCCCGCAACCGGCCGTGGCTGGCGGGTGTGCTGCTGGCCCTCGCCGTGGCCACGAAGTTCTACCCGCTGATGTTCTTCGGCGCGTTGTTCCTGCTCACGGTGCGTACGGCGAAGTGGGTGCCGTTCCTCAAGACCCTCGCCGGGGCCGCGGGCGCGTGGCTGCTGGTCAACGTGCCGATCATGCTGGTCAACTTCGAGGGCTGGGAGAAGTTCTACGCGTTCAGCAGCGAGCGCGGCGCCGACTGGGGCGGGCTGTGGTTCTTCTTCCAGAAGACCGAGTGGTTCGGCATGGAAAGGCCCGGTTTCCTGGCCTTTCTCGGCGACGCGGAGAAGCTGAACACCATGGCCATGGCCGCGCTGGCGGTGCTCCTGCTGGGCGTCGCCGTGCTGGCGCTCGCCGCGCCGCGCCGCCCGCGCCTGATGCAGCTGTGCTTCCTCGCCCTGGCCGCCTTCATGATCACCAACAAGGTCTGGTCGCCGCAGTACGTCCTGTGGCTGGTGCCGTTCGCGGTGCTGGCCAGGCCGAGGTGGGGGGCGCTGGCCGCCTGGCAGGTCGCCGAGTGCTGGTACTTCTTCTCCATCTGGCTCTACCTGATCACCCAGTATCCCGACCACGCCGGGGAGGGCATCGGCGACGACCCCTACTTCCTGTCGGTCTGGGCCCGGGCGCTGACCATCGTCATCCTCATGGCGCTCGTCGTCCGCGACATCCTGCGGCCCGAGCACGACGTCATCCGCCAGGGAGAGGTCGACGACCCGTCGGGCGGGGTGTTCGATCACGCCGAGGACCGTCTCGTGTTGCGCCGTTCGCTCCTCTCACGAGGGGTGCGGCAGCAGCCGGAGACGGTGTGAAGCCGTGAAACTTACATCGGATTTCGCGCCCGTCGCGGCGCGGTTCCGAGCCGTCCGCGCGGAGGCATCGCGTAGCGTCGCGTGAGAGTGTCCGCGACGAACGGGGGAGACACGATGCGCCGGAGGCCACCATGGCTCCTGCTGCTGGTGTGGGTCGTGACCAGGGTGATGCTCCTCCTCGTCGCGACCCAGACCATCCCGACCGGGCACGGCGTGGCGTTCAGGAACGACGTCACCCTCTATCGCCACTGGTCCGAGATCCTGGCGGAGGGACAGTTCCCGGCGGGTGACGAGAAGTGGCAGTACCCGCCGTTCGCGGCGCTGCCGCTGCTCGCCCCCCGGCTGCTGCCGCTGGGCTACCACGTCGCCTTCTATCTGCTGGCGGCACTGTGCGACCTCGCGATCCTGTTCCTGGTCTGGTGGTTTTCCACCGGCCGGCGCGGCGGGAGCCGTACGGGGCCGTGGGCGTGGACGGTGGGCGCGGCCCTGCTCGGCCCGGTGCTCGTCTCCCGTTATGACCTCATGGTCACGCTCGTGGCGGTGCTCGCGCTGACGGCGTCGGCCAACCCGGTGGTGCGCGGGTCGCTCATCGGCGCCGGGCTCCTCGTGAAGGTCTGGCCGGTCGCGCTGCTCGCCGGCCTGCGGCGGTGGCGCGAGCTGCTGACCGCGTCGTGGCTCACGGTCGCGGTCGCGGTCGGGGGATGCGGCGTGGCCGCCCTGTCGATGCCGCACGCGCTGGACTTCCTGACCGCACAGGAGAAGCGCGGGCTGCAGATCGAGTCGCTCGCCGCCACGCCGTTCGCGCTCGCCCGGGCCCTCGGCTGGTGGGACGGCTACACCACCTATCGGCACGGCGCGATGGAGGCCGTCGGCGGCGGCGTGGGCATCGCGACGATGGTGAGCCTGGCCGCCACGCCCGTGGCGCTGGCGCTGATCGGCCTGTGGTGGCTGCGCGCGGCCCCCAGCCCCCGGTCGTACTACGACGCCGCTCTCACGACCGTGCTCTTCCTGGTCGCCACCAGCCGGGTGCTGTCACCGCAGTACCTCGTGTGGGTGATCGGCATCGCCGCCGTCATCCTGTCGGTGCGGCGCGACCGGCCGGGCCCGACGCAGCGGCCGGCCGCCCTGCTCGTCATGGTCGCCGCCCTGCTGACGGGCGTCATGTATCCCTGGATCGAGCTGGACTACAGCTGGACGGGCACCCTGCCGGGGACGCTCGTGCTGGTCCTGCGCAACCTCGTCTTCCTCGCCGCGGCCGTCACGTCGTACGTGCAGTTGTGGCGCGCCACGCGCAGGCCCGCGGGGGTGCGGGACGAGCGAGGCGTTCAGACGCCTGTACCCGCTTCCTGACGTTTTCAATCCGCAGAGTTATCCACAGGGTGTGGACGAACGGCTACAGGTGCTTGCGCAGGAACGCGATGTCGTCGGCCTGGCCCTCGAACGGCGTCTCCACCACGATCGGCGCCCCGGCCGCCCGGCAGACCTCCAGGATCAGCTCGGGGTCGATCTGGCCGTTGCCGAGGTTGGCGTGGCGGTCGGCCCCGGAGTCGAACGCGTCGCGCGAGTCGTTGCAGTGCACGAGGTCGATGCGGCCCGTGATCGCCTTCACCCGCTCCACGAGGCCGGCGAGCTCCTCGCCGCCCGCGTGGAAGTGACAGGTGTCGAGGCAGAAGCCGACGACCGAGGGGTCCGGCGCCCCCGCCGTCACCGCGTCCCACAGCCGGGCGATGCGCTCCAGCTTCCGCGCCATCGCGTTGCCGCCGCCGGCCGTGTTCTCGATCAGCACGGGGATCGGGCACTCGGTGCGCTCGAAGACCTTGCGCCAGTTGTCGAAGCCGGTCTGCGGGTCGTCGCCCGCGTTGACGTGCCCGCCGTGGACGATCAGGCCCTTGGCGCCGATGGCCGCCGCCGCCTTCAGATGCGAATCGAGCAGCTTGCGGCTCGGGATGCGGATGCGGTTGTTCGCGGTGGCCACGTTGATGACGTACGGCGCGTGCACGTAGACGTCCACGTCCGAGGTGCGCAGGGCGTCGGCGGTGGCGGGCGTCACCGGGCCCTTCCAGCCCTGGGGATCGCCGAGGAAGAACTGCACCACGTCGGCGTCGCGGGCCGCCGCGTGCGCCAGCGGATCGTCCTGGTCGACGTGGGCTCCGATCCGCGGGCGGGCGCCGTTGTGGCTGTCCATGCCGTTCCTCCACCAATGCTTGTTGCCTGATCGCGAGGCCGCCGGACGCGAGGGGCGAACTCTAGGCGCTCTCCAAGAGCGTTTCAAGAGGGCGCGCTGTTTCAAGCGTGCGAAACAGGGCAGTCGCGTGTGCACGCGCCCCCCAGACCCGCGCGCGATACTACTTCGTCGTCAAGGAGACGAGCATGAGATATCGCTTAGGCAGCTTCGTCCTTCTCATCTACATCCTCGTCGGCCTCTATGTGGCCTGGCTCCACGACTACATCACCCCCACGCTCCTCAAGCAGGTCGCCCAGGCGCTGATCGCGGTCTTCCTGTGGTTCCTGGTGCTGCTCGGCGTGGACCTGCACATCGGCGGCTGAACGGTCACAGGCCAGGTGCGCAGGTGTCGGTTGTGCACGCGTCGGTCGCGCGGCGTCAGTTGCGCAGGTGTCGGTCGCGCAGGTGCCGGTTGCGCGGCATCAGTTGCCCGGCATCAGTTGCGCGGCGTCAGTTGCGCAGCGAGAAACCGCGGGGGAAGAAGCCCCCGTGCGCGATGCCCAGCGCGGCGCCGACGAACGACCCCACGATCCCCACGATGATCAGCGCCCGCTGTCTGGTGGTCGACGAGACGAACTGGGCGTACAGCCCGCCCCAGAACCCGACCGCGCCCACCCACGACGCGATCATGTGGGCCGCCACGATGAAGCCCGTGACGAACGCCACCAGGCCGCACACGAGCGTCGCGATCGTCATCGCGTTCTCCCGCGGGTGCGGCCTGCCGTCCGTGTCGAGTATGAAGTGACCGGGGCTTCTTCTTTTTCGGCCGATGGTGTTTCGCATCGCGCCTACCCCCTCTCCGACCTCCAGTTTCACTCTCCGGGCCGGGTGGGGCCAAGTGGCTGATAGCCTTATTCGACTGCGTCTGATAAGGGCCGGGGGGCATGCCTCCCGGCGCGAGGCGCAGGGTCCTCCTGTCACGGCAAGGCGTCGTGACCGCAAGAGTCCAGAGGAGGTTGGATCACACATGCGTCGCTACGAGATGATGGTCATTCTCGACCCGTCCCTCGACGAGCGCACCGTGCAGCCGTCGCTCGACCAGTTCCTCAGCGTCGTCCGCAACGACGGCGGCACCGTGGAGAAGGTCGACGTCTGGGGCCGTCGCCGCCTGTCCTACGACATCGCCAAGAAGTCCGAGGGCATCTACGCCGTGGTCGACCTGACCGCCGAGCCTGCCACCGTGAAGGAGCTGGACCGCCAGCTCAACCTGAACGAGGGCATCCTCCGCACCAAGGTCATCCGCCCCGAGCTCCACTGAGCTTCACTGGCAGCACCCCGAAGCCCGGCGATTTGTCGGGCCCGGGCCGTACTCTGAGCCTCTGACGGCTCAGCTGACGGGATAGGAAGGCGAAAGCGACCGATGGCAGCAGGCGACACCCAGATCACGATCGTCGGCAATCTTGTCGACGACCCGGAGCTGCGCTTCACCCCGACGGGGCAGGCCGTGGCCCGGTTCCGCATCGCGTCCACTCCGCGGTTCCTCGACAGGCAGACCAACGAGTGGAAAGACGGCGAGGGCCTGTTCCTCACCTGCAACGTCTGGCGGCAGGCGGCGGAGAACGTCGCCGAGAGCCTCCAGCGCGGCATGCGGGTGATCGTCCAGGGACGGCTGCGCCAACGGTCGTACGAGACCAAGGAAGGCGAGAAGCGCACGGTCTACGAGGTCGAGGTCGACGAGGTCGGCCCCTCGCTGCGCAACGCCACGGCGAAGGTCAACAAGACCTCGCGCCAGGGCGGTGGCGGCGGCGGCTTCGGCGGACCTGCCAACGACCCGTGGGCGACCGCGGCGCCTGCTCCGCAGGGGGGCTACGGCTCCGGCGGTGGCGGCGGCTTCGGCGGCGGCCCGCAGGGCGGCGGCGGCTTCGGCGGCGACTTCAGCGACGAACCGCCCTTCTAGGTCACCGGGGCCTTCCGGTCCCAACCACCGTAAACACAACCGAGCGACCATTCCCGCTTCATGCGGGGCTCTGAGAGGAGCACCACGATGGCGAAGCCGGCAGTGCGCAAGCCCAAGAAGAAGGTTTGCCTCTTCTGCCACGACAAGATCTCCTACGTCGACTACAAGGACACGGGACTGCTGCGGAAGTTCATCTCCGACCGCGGCAAGATCCGTGCTCGCCGGGTGACGGGCAACTGCACCCAGCACCAGCGCGACGTGGCGACCGCTATCAAGAACGCTCGTGAGATGGCCCTGCTGCCGTACACGAGCACCGCGCGCTGAGAAAGGAGACTCAGGACAAATGAAGCTCATCCTCACCACTGAGGTCTCCGGCCTCGGCGCTCCCGGCGACATCGTCGAGGTCAAGGACGGCTACGGCCGCAACTACCTCATTCCTCGTGGCTTCGCCATCCGCTGGACCCGCGGCGCCGAGTCGCAGGTCGCCTCGCTGAAGAAGGCGCGCGCCGCCCGCGAGATCCGCGACCTGGGCTCCGCCAAGGAGGTCGCCGGCCAGCTCGGCGCCCTCAAGGTGCGCCTCACGACCCGCGCGGGCGAGTCGGGCCGGCTGTTCGGCTCGGTCACGACCGGCGACATCGCCGAGGCCGTCAAGGCCGCCGGTGGTCCGCAGCTCGACCGCCGCCGCATCGAGATCGGCAACGCGATCAAGAGCGTCGGCACCCACAAGGTGAGCGTCCGGCTGCACCCGGAGGTCGCCGCCACCATCGACGTCGAGGTGGTCGCGGGCTGACACCCGTCGCAGTTCCGTCGAGGGTCCTTCTCCGTACGCCGGAGAGGGGCCCTTCGCGGTTCTGTGGGCCGTCCGGTGAGGAGTGATTCCCCTCAGGTCAACAGGGGTTATACGGAACGCTAGTATCTTGCCGTCCGATTCAGCGGATTTCGTGGAAACACCCCTCGATGGAGGCTGCGATGCGCCGTCCCTCACTCCTGCTGGCGTCCGGCGCTCTCGTGCTGGCGGCCGCCGCCTGCGCTCCGGCGGACGACACCTCCACCACCGCGAGCGCCGCCGCGAGCCCGGCCGGCTCCGCCGCCGCGGACGCGTGCGCGAAGGAGAGCCTCAAGCTCATCACCCCCGGCAAGCTCACGATCGGCACCGACAAGCCGGCGTACGAGCCGTGGTTCAAGGACGACAACCCCTCCAACGGGCAGGGGTTCGAGAGCGCGGTCGCCTACGCCGTGGCCGAGAAGATGGGATTCACCAAGGACGAGGTCACCTGGGCGGTCGTGCCGTTCGACTCGTCGTTCGCCCCGGGGCCCAAGCAGTTCGACTTCGACGTCAACCAGATCTCGATCACCCCCAGCCGGGCCAAGGCCGTCGACTTCAGCCAGGGCTACTACACGGTCAAGCAGGGCGTCGTGGCCCTCGACGGCACGAAGTTCGCCTCCGCCACGAGCCTCGCCGAGCTCAAGGACGCCAAGATCGGCGTGCAGGCCGGCACCACCGCGCTGGAGGCGGTGCGGTCGGTCATCCAGCCCTCCAAGGACCCGAGCGTGTTCAACCAGCAGGTCGACGCGGTCAACGCGCTGAAGAACAAGCAGATCGACGCCATCGTCGTCGACCTGCCGACCGCCTTCTACGTCACCGCCGCCCAGGTGGAGGGCTCGAAGATCGTCGGGCAGTTCGACGCGAACGCCGGGGAGCCCGAGGAGTTCGGCCTGCTGTTCCAGAAGGGCAACCCGCTGGTGAGCTGCGTCGACAAGGCGCTCGGTGAGCTGAGGTCGTCCGGTGAGCTGGCGCAGATCGAGAGCCAGTGGCTGACCGCCGCCGCGGGCGCGCCGGAGCTCAAGTGACCGAAGGAGAGGCGGCCGGCTCGCCCGTGGCAGAACCCGAGGCCGCGGAGTCGCCGGCGGGGAATCCGGAGGCCGCGGGATCGCGGGAGGGGGATCTGCGGGCCGAGCCGGGGGGAACGTCGCTGCCCTCGGAGGCCGCCGCGCCGGTGGGAAGCCCCGGACGCGGGGAGTCACCCGTATGGGTGAAGAGCGAGCGCCAGCTCCGCCGGGAGGCGGAGCTGCGCGGCCGGGCGCGGCGGTCCGTCTCCGTC
Organism: Microbispora sp. CL1-1; assembly: GCF_012034195.1. NCBI lineage: Bacteria > Bacillati > Actinomycetota > Actinomycetes > Streptosporangiales > Streptosporangiaceae > Microbispora > Microbispora sp. CL1-1. The sequence continues at coordinate 74,564 of NZ_JAATEK010000021.1, read as the reverse complement.
GCGACCGCGTCCACGATCGTCGTGGTGGTCGCCCTCGTCGTCGGGATCACCTCGTCGCCGGGGTGGCCGAGGGTGCGGGAGACCTTCCTCAGCCCCGAGGCGTTCGTCGCCGCGCTGCCCGACGTGCTGCGTGGTTTCGTGCTCAACATCGAGATGTTCCTCATCGCCGAGGTGTTCATCCTCGTGCTGGGGCTCCTCGTCGCAGTGGTACGCGGCCTGCGCTCACCGGTGTTCTTCCCGCTGCGCGCGCTGGCCGTCGTCTACACCGACGTCTTCCGCGGCATCCCGACCATCCTGCTCATCTATCTGGTCGGGTTCGGCATTCCGGCACTCGCTCTGCAAGGCGCACCCAGTGACCCGGTCACCCTCGGCATCATCGCGCTCGTGCTGTCCTACGGCGCGTACGTCGCCGAGGTGTTCCGGGCGGGCATCGAGTCGGTGCACCCGAGCCAGCGGGCGGCGGCGCGATCGCTGGCGCTGACGCAGGGCCAGACCATGCGTCACGTGGTGCTGCCGCAGGCCGTCCGCCGGGTGATCCCGCCGCTGCTCAACGACTTCGTCTCGCTGCAGAAGGACACCGCGCTGGTCTCCGTGCTCGGCCCGCTGGAGGCGCTGCGGCAGGCGCAGATCCACAAGGACCTCGACTTCAACTTCACGCCCTACCTGGTGGCCGCGCTGCTGTTCATCCTGCTGACGGTGCCGATGGCCCGGTTCACCGACCATCTCGCCGCGCGGGCGGCCCGGCGCCAGACGGGAGGCGGCACGGCATGAGCCTGCTCAAGGTCGAGGGCGTCTGGAAGCACTACCAGGGGCTGAGCGTGCTGCGCGGGATCGACCTGGAGGTCGCTCCGCACGAGGTGGTCTGCCTGATCGGCGCGTCCGGCTCGGGCAAGTCGACGCTGCTGCGCTGCGTCAACCTGCTGGAGACGATCGACGACGGCGCGATCCACCTGGACGGCACCGAGATCACCGACGTGCGGGCCGACCCCGACGACGTGCGCCGCCGCATCGGCATGGTGTTCCAGGCGTACAACCTGTTCCCGCACATGACCGTGCTCGACAACATCACGCTCGCGCCCCGCAAGGTGCACGGCGTGCGGCCCGAGGAGGCCGAGGCGCGGGCGCGCGAGCTGCTCGACCGGTTCGGGCTGGCCGACAAGGCGGGGGAGTATCCCGACCGGCTGTCCGGCGGCCAGCAGCAGCGGGTCGCGGTCATCCGCGCGGTCGCGACCGATCCCCGCCTGCTGCTGCTCGACGAGGTCACCTCAGCGCTCGATCCCACGCTGGTCACCGAGGTGCTCGGCGTGATCCGCGAGCTCAAGGAGGCCGGGATGACGATGATCCTGGCCACCCACGAGATGGGCTTCGCCCGCGACATCGCCGACATCGTGTGCTTCCTCGAAGGCGGCGTGCTGCTGGAGAGCGGCCCGCCCGAGCAGATCTTCAGCGCGCCCGAGCATCCGCGCACGCAGGCGTTCCTCCAGCGCGTGCTGGAGGCCCGCCGCATGTGAGTCAGGCGGCCGTCCGTGAGGCGCCCGTGACCATCCAGGCGGTGCCGTACGCGCGGAGTGCCAGCGTGACGAGCCGGGCGGTCATCCAGACGCCGAGCGCGAGCCACAGGGCCACCAGGGTGCCCGCGACGGCGGCGAACGGCAGGTAGGCCAGCGTCGTCCACAGCCCCGCCCAGGCGAGGTAGCGCTGGTCGCCGGCCCCGATGAGCACGCCGTCGAGCACGAACACGACGCCCGCGACCGGCTGCAGGAGCGCGACCGGCCACAGCACGGAGAGCAGCTCGGCGGCCGCCTCGCCGTGTGCGTCGAACAGGGCGGGCACCAGCGGGCGCGCGAGCAGGACGGCCGCGCAGAACACGACGCCGCATCCGACACCCCACATCACCATGCGCCTGGTGGCCTCGCGGGCGCCCGTGACGTCGCCCGCGCCCAGCGCGCGGCCCGTGATGGCCTGCCCCGCGATCGCGATGGCGTCGAGCCCGAAGGCGAGGAACGTCCAGATGCGGGCGGCGATCGTGTGCGCGCCGATCTGGTCGTCGCCCATCCGGGTCGCGATCGAGGTGGCGACGAGCAGCACGGCCTGGAGGCATGCCGTACGGACGACCAGGGCGAACCCGGCGGCGCCGGCGGCCCGCACACCGGCGAGGTCGGGCAGCAGCGAGGCGCCGTGCGCACGGGCGGTCCGCACGACCAGCGCGAGGTAGGTCGCGGCGGCCAGCGACTGCGCGACGACCGTGCCCCAGGCCGATCCGGAGATCCCCCAGCCGAGGCCGAGCACGAACCAGATGTTCAGCAGCCCGTTCAGCCCGAACGACGCGATGGACACGGCCAGCGGCGTGCGGGTGTCCTGCAGCCCGCGCAGCACGCCGGTGCCGGCGAGGACCAGCAGCATGCCGGGGGTGCCGAGGAGACTGATGCGCAGATAGGTGACGGCCTGCGCGGCGAGCTGGCCGGTCGCTCCGAACAGGTGTACGATAAACGGAGCAAGAGGCCAGCACACCACACCGACGGCCAGTCCGATGATCGCGGCCAGCCACAGGCCGTCCATCCCCTGGCGCATCGCCTGCCTGACGTCCCCCGCCCCCAGTCTCCGTGCGACCGCGGCGGTGGTGGCGTACGCGAGGAACACGCACAGCCCGACGAGGGCCGACAGGGCCGCGCTGGCCACGCCGAGAGCGCCGAGCGCTGGATCGGGGAGGTGGCCGACGATGACGGAGTCGGTGAGCAGGAAGAGCGGCTCGGCCACCAGTGCCCCGAATGCCGGGATCGCGAGCCTGAGGATCTCCCTGTCATGGGCACGGCCGTGTCCGGTCCCAGAGGTAAGTGGCATAAGCCTATTTTGCGGCTTACTGAGCCATGCTCGATCGGTATCGAAATCTCCGGTGACTTTCTTTCCTCCACAGGCCGTGGATATCGAAATCCCAGGTGGCGGCGGTCTTCGCCGACGTGGTCACAGCGCTGTCCACAGGGTCGTCCCCAGGCTTTTCACATGTCGGGGGAGCGGACTGCACACGTTGTCCACAGGGTTGTCCACTGGTCAAGTTGCCGCCCGGCCCCGGGGTTGGGGAGACTTGCGCACCGGGCTGGGGTTGCTGTGACCGCTGGGCAGGGGGTGTGAGGGTGAGCGTGCTCGACTTCCCGGGGGGACCCGGAGGCTCCGATTCGACGTTCGAGCGGACGCCGCCACACAACATCGAGGCCGAGCAGTCGGTGCTGGGCGGCATGCTGCTGTCCAAGGACGCCATCGCCGACGTCATCGAGGTGCTGCGCGCCGACGACTTCTACCGGCCGGCCCACCAGATCGTCTTCGAGGTGATCACCGACCTGTACGGCCGGGGCGAGCCCGCCGACTCGGTGACCGTCTTCGACGAGTTGCAGAAGCGCGGCGAGGTCGCCCGGGTCGGCGGCGGCGCCTACCTGCACACGCTGACCGCGATCGTGCCCACCGCCGCCAACGCCGGCTACTACGCCAAGATCGTCCGCGAGCAGGCCGTGCTGCGCCGCCTCATCGAGGCCGGCACCCGCATCGTCTCCTACGGCTACGGTGGCCAGGGCGAGGAGGTCGACGACCTGGTCGACCGCGCGCAGGCCGAGATCTACAAGGTCACCGAGCGCCGCACCTCCGAGGACTACCTCCCGCTGTCGGAGATCATGCCGTCGGCGCTGGACGAGATCGAGGCCATCGGCAGCCGCGGCGGCCAGATGGTCGGCGTCCCGACCGGCTTCCAGGATCTCGACGCCCTGACCAACGGCCTCCACCCCGGCCAGATGATCGTCGTGGCCGCCCGCCCGGCGATCGGCAAAAGTACCCTAGGTCTAGATTTCGCCCGATCTGCGGCGATTAAGCATGGGATGACCACGGTCATCTTCTCGCTGGAGATGTCGCGCAACGAGATCACCATGCGTCTGCTGTCCGCCGAAGCGCGGGTGGCGCTGCACACGATGCGCTCGGGCATGATGAGCGACGACGACTGGACGCGGATGGCCCGCCGGATGGGCGAGGTCGCCGAGGCGCCGCTGTTCATCGACGACTCCCCGAACATGTCGATGATGGAGATCCGGGCCAAGTGCCGCCGCCTGAAGCAGCGTCACGACCTGCGCTTCGTGATCGTCGACTATCTCCAGCTCATGAGCTCGCCCAAGAAGACCGAGAGCCGTCAGCAGGAGGTCTCGGAGCTGTCCCGTGCGCTGAAGCTGCTGGCCAAGGAGCTGGAGGTGCCGGTCATCGCGATCTCCCAGCTCAACCGTGGCCCCGAGCAGCGTACGGACAAGCGCCCGCAAGTGTCGGACCTACGTGAATCGGGCTCGATCGAGCAGGACGCCGACATGGTCATCCTGCTGCACCGGGAGGACGCGTACGAACGGGAGTCGCCGCGTGCGGGCGAGGCGGACCTGATCGTGGCCAAGCACCGAAACGGCCCCACGGCCACGGTGACCGTGGCGTTCCAGGGTCACTACAGCCGCTTCGTGGACATGGCGACGCACTAGCTTCCTGATCATTTGTTCGATTTCGTGTTATGTCGTATGGGTCGCGAGGAATCATGACAACCCATCCGGCACCACGACGATCGTCAACGTCAAGGTCTTCGACGGTCTCCGGCTGCTCGACGCCGTAACCCTCCGGGACGGCCTGATCGAGGCCGTGGGCCACGGGCCTGGCACGGACGGCGAGTCGTTCGGCGGCCGGGCCGCGGCGAGCCCCTGACGGCCGTACACAGGTCAGTCGACCTCGGGCCAGTCCCAGCCGAGCTGGAAGAACATGCCCAGGCGGTCGCTCACCGCGCGCATCTCGGAGATCTTCCCCTCCCGCAACGTGAGAATGAAGATCGCCTCGACCGTGAACGAACGGTGGGTGGGCTCCGGCATCCGCGGGTGGGAGCCGGAGTTCACCCCCGTCATCGTCAGCCGCGCGGTCACCCGGTGGCCCTCGCCGATCATCTCCTCGACCTTCAGGTGGAAGGGGTCGAACGCGTCGAGCTGCTGGGCGATCGCGTCGAACGCCGCGCCCGGCTCGTCGGGCTCCCCGTGGATCACCTTGTTGTGGTCGATCACGTCGTCGGTCATGTAGCGGCGCAGGTCGCCCAGCCTCCGGTCGTTGATGGCGTCGAACAGGCCCTGGACGACGGTCTTCGCGGCGGTGCTCATGATTGCTCCCCTTCTTTCTTACGTCGTAAGAGAACGATATTCTTACGCCGTAAGAGACGTCAAGTGGAGGACCGATGCCGAGAGCGGGACTGTCCAAGGAGAAGGTGCTCGCCGCCGCGCTGGCCCTGGTCGACAGGGAGGGCATCGCGGCGCTGTCGATGCGCAAGCTCGGCGCGGAGCTGGGCGTGGAGGCGATGACGCTCTACTACTACGTGCCGAACAAGGACGCCGTCCTCGACGGGCTGATCGACATGGCGGTCTCGCGGGTAACGGTGGAGCCGGTGGGCCCGTGGCGGGAGTGGCTGCGCGCCTTCGCGGTCGCGATCCGGCGGGAGCTGCTCGCGCACCCCGCCCTGCTGCCGCTGGTCGCCACCCGGCCGGTGCTCGCGCCCGGCGGCCTGGCGACCGTGGAACGGATGGCGGCCGTGCTGCGGGACGAGGGGTTCGGCGCGCTGGAGGGGCTTCGGCTCGTCAACGCGGTGGCGACGTTCGTGGTGGGGCACACGCTGGCCGAGGCCGGAAGCACACCGGGGCACGGCGAACCGGACGTCGCCGGTGTGATGGAGAGCCTCGACCCGGGGGAGTATCCCGTGCTGGCCGAGGCGGTGCGCGCCGGGCTCGGCAGCCCGCAGGACCATCAGGAGCGCTTCGACCGCGCGCTCGACGCCCTGCTCGACGGCCTCGGGCCCGGTGCTCTCCGCAAAGCCTCCCGATAGGCGGCGTCCTCGGGGTGCGGCGCACACGCCACGTCGGGCGCGGACCGGCGGCCCGGTCACCGTCCGGCGCAGGCCGGCAGTCACCCAGGCGGGTCGCCGGGGAGGAGAGCCGAGGCGGTGGGCACGGGATTCCTCGCGAGGGCCGAGGACGGCGCGGGGCCCGGGAAGGCGTCACTCGGCCCCGGGCCCGAGGACGGCTCGGGGATAGCGCCGGGCCCCGGAGGTCGTTACTCGGCCCGAGGCCGACCGGCCTTTTCGGGTTCCAGCTCCGCCATCCGCGCGGCGGCCCATTCGGCCCATTCGCGCTGCGCGGCGGTCAGGCGCAGGCCCCACTCCAGCGCGATGTCGCCGTACAGCCGCAGCGCGTCGCCGCCCTGGCCGATGACGAACTCGCGGATGCCGAGGAGCTGGTCGTGCTCGTGGACGGCCCGCTCGGCCAGCCGTTCCAGATAGCCGCGGGCGGCGTCGGCGCCGACCTGGTCGAGGAAGAAGACCCGCAGCAGCATGTCGCTGCGCCGGGACATGGTGGGCGGCACCTCGACCAGCCAGTGGCGTAGCTCGGCCCGGCCCTCCTCGGTGATCTCGTATTCCTTGCGCCCGCGCGGGCCCTCCGCCGCGACCCGCACCAGCCCTTCCTTGGCCAGCCGGCCCAGCTCGGCGTAGAGCTGGCTCTGGGTCGCGGGCCAGACGTTCTCCAGCGACAGTTCGAAGGTCTTCAGCAGGTCGTAGCCGCTGGCGGGCCCGGCCGACAGGAGACCGAGCATGGCATGACGAAGGCTCATGGCTCCGATCGTACATTCCTGTGTTGACATGTCGCTAGTGGAGGTTCTACGTTCGACATGTCACTGATGGAACGTCGAATGAAGGAACCCCCCGTGCTTCGCTACGTCCTCACCTTCCTCCCGTGGATCGCCTTCGCCGTCCTCAGCACGAACGGCGAGGCCAGGCTCGGAGCCACGGCCGCGCTCCTCGTCTCGCTCGTGCTGCTCGCCGCCGACCGCAGGGGCGGGCGCGGCTGGGACGAGCTGGTCATCGAGCTCAGCTCGGGGGTGTTCTTCGCGGGTCTGACGCTGGCCGCGTTCACGATCATGCCGGCGCCCTTCGGCGAGTACGGCCCGGCCGTCTCGGTGGCCTGGCTGGCGCTCACCGCCTGGGGGTCGCTGGCGATCCGCAAGCCGTTCACGCTGGGCATCGCCCGCCGGACGACCCCGGCAGAGGTGCAGGCGACCCCGCTGTTCTACCGGGTCAACGCCGTCATCACCGCTGTGTGGGCGGTGGGCTTCACCCTCAACGCCGTCGGCCTCGCCCTGCTGTTCGCCTTCGCCCCGCACGCCACCGTCGCGATCATCGCGGTGAAGGTCTGCGGCTTCGCGCTCCCCGCGCTGTTCACCATCCGCTACCCCCAGATCGTCCGCGCCCGCTACGCCGCCTGATCGGAGCCCCGCCATGACAACGCAGCCGACCACCACGACACCGACCACCACGACACAGACGACCACGACACAGACGACCACAGAGCCGACGACCATGAAGCCGACCGCCTCCTACCTGACCGGCCGCCTCGCTCCCGTCCCCGACGAGATCGACGCGATCGACCTGCCCGTCGAGGGCACGCTGCCGCCCGAGCTCACCGGCCGCTACTTCCGCAACGGCCCCAACCCCCGCCCCGGGGAGGACGGCGGGCACTGGTTCGTCGGCCACGGCATGATCCACGGCATCCGGCTGCGCGACGGGCGGGCGGAGTGGTACCGCAACCGGTGGGTCCGCACCACGCGCTTCGCCGGCGCGCCGTACGTGCACGAGCGCGGGGTGGACCTCGCGGCCGTGCCCGCCAACACCCATGTGATCCGGCACGCCGACAAGATCCTCGCGCTCGTGGAGAACGGCCTGCCGTACGAGATGACGCCCGAGCTCGACACGGTCGGCCCCTGCGACTTCGGCGGGCGGCTGGCCACCGCGATGACCGCGCACCCGAAGGAGGACCCGATCACCGGGGAGCTGCACTTCTTCGGGTATGGCTGGGCCAAGCCCTACCTCACCTATCACCGGCTGTCGGCCGGCGGCGAGCTGGTGGAGAGCCGGCCGGTGGACGTGCCGGGGCCCACCATGGCCCACGACTTCGCGATCACCCGGCACCATGTGGTGTGGCTCGACCTGCCGGTCGTCTTCGACTTCGATCTCGTGGGCCGCGGCATGCCCTACCGGTGGGACGACGCGTACGGCGCGCGGCTGGGCGTGATGAGCCGCGCCACCGGCGACGTGCGGTGGTTCGACATCGACCCCTGCTACGTCTTCCATGTGGGCAACGCGAGCGAGGACGAGCACGGGCGCGTCGTCGTCGACGCGGTGCGCTACTCGCCGGGGGCGTTCTGCGGCTTCTGGCCGACCATCGGCGGGGCGGCCAACCCGGCCGCCCACACCGGGGGCGCGGCCCTGCACCGCTGGACCCTCGACCCCGCCACCGGCGTCGCGCGCGACGAGCAGCTCGACGACCTGGACGTCGAGTTCCCCACGATCAACGAGACGCGCACCGGCCTGACCAGCCGTTTCGTCTACGCGGTCGGCAAGGACGCGATCGTGAAGTACGACACCGCGAACGGCACGAGCCGGGCCCACCAGACCGGCGAGCGCTCGCCGGGCGAGGCCGTGTTCGTCCCCGCATCGGACGCCGGGGCCGAGGACGAGGGCTGGCTGCTGTCGATCGCGACCACCGAGCACGGCGCCGAGCTGCTGGTGCTCGACGCGTCGGACCTCGCCCGGGTGGCGTCCGTACGGCTGCCGCGCCGGGTGCCGGCCGGGTTCCACGGCTCGTGGATCCCCGACGAGGCTCCCGGCGCCTGACAGGTCGATTCAGGGCCCAGGTATCAAGGCACAGGACGGTAGTGGGTGGTGATCCGGCCGTCGTCCAGCACGTGGAGGGCGATGGCCGGCGGCAGGTCGTAGTCGAGGGTGGGACGCCCCGATGCCTCGGACGGCAGCAGCGCGGTGCTCACCACTCCCGGCGCGACCAGCAGCGGCAGCCCGGCGAACGTCGTCGCCGCCGCCGTGTGGGCGTGCCCGGCCAGCACCGCGACGACGTGCGGGTGGCGGCCCAGCACCTCCGCCAGCCCCTCCGGCCGCCCGAGCCGGATGCCGTCCACGTACGGGATGCCGAGCGCGACGGCAGGGTGGTGCATGCCGACGAAGGCGGGCACGCCGGGTGTGGCGGCGAGCACGGAGTCGAGCCAGGCCAGGGTGTCGTCGTCCAGCGCGCCCTCGGGGCGGCCGGGGATGCTGGAGTCGCACAGCGCGATCGTCGCGTGGTCGAGGTTGAGCGCCTGGTTGACCGGGTGGTCGCCGTCCTGCTCCAGCAGGACCTTGCGGAGGTCGCCGCGGGCGTCGTGGTTGCCCGGGCACAGCACGAGCGGCACGTCGTCGCCGGAGATCAGCTCGCGGACGGTCTCGTACTCCTCCACCGCGCCGTGGTCCGCGAGGTCGCCGGTGAGCACGATCGCGTCGGGCCGCAGCGACCGCGCGTAGGCGAGCGCGCGGGCGGCACGCGAGGTGTTCCGCTCGCTTCCGTCGATGTGGATGTCACTGACGTGCGCCAGCACGAGCATGTGATACCTCCCGGGCGGAATGGGAACTCCAGCTTCTCACGCAAGGATCGTATGAGTCAGGTCTCACCGAGACCGTGGGCTCGCCGGCCTCGACCCGGCGCTCGCGACGGCGACGTACGCCGAGTCGCTGGAGTCGTTCACGAACCGCGCGTAGACCGCCCGGACAGCCGTTCGGCGAGGATCCGGGCCCTGGCGAGCTGCACCTTCCGCGCCTGGCCCGCCGCGAACCCGATCACGAGCCACGGCGCGCTCAGGTCGAGCCGGTCGTCCACGCGCGTGCCGCCGTCCTCCGGCGACAGGTCGAAGCGGTAGCCCATCCGCACGCCGCCGGGGCTGTCCACCTGGCCCCGTACGGACAGTCGCTCGGCCGTGCGCTCGGTCAGCAGCGTGACGGCGATGGGGTTGTCGTATTTCAGGCCGAGGAAGCGGAACCGCTCGATCGAGGTGTAACGCACCACCCCCGGCTCCGACCGGTCGACGTCGCGCACGGCCACCACGAGCGGCGACAGGCCGATGTAACTCTCGGGCGTCGTGAGGTGCTCGAAGACCTCCTCCGGCGCGGCGTCCACGTGGAACGTGTTGGTCAGCACCCGTGCGGGCACCCCGGTCTCCTCACCCTGGATCTTGGTTGAGGGAATTGTGGCAGGGCCGTATCGCCGCACGGACGCCGGATGATCTCCGGACGATCACGAAGAGCTGCCATGGAGGAACGCCGCCGTCGCGGGGTCGGCCGGATAGAACGACTCGATGGCCAGCTCGGAGACCGTGATGTCGAGCGGGGTGCCGAAGGTCGCCACGATGCTGAAGAACGACAGCTCCCGCCCGGCCCGCCGCACCCGGAGCGGCACGAGGATGTCCCCGGGGCCGGGCAGCTCCACCTCGGGTTCGGGCTGGTCGCAGGGATATTCGCGCAGTTCGGCGTACAGCTCGGCGAGCCGCGGGTCGGCGGTGAGCGTGATCTGCCGCCGCAGCCGGCCGAGCAGGTGCGCCCGCCACTCGCCCAGGTTGACGATGTGCGGGGCGAGCCCCTCGGGGTGCAGGCTGCCCCGCAGCACGTTGCCCAGCAGGTCGGGGTCGATGCCCTCCGCCAGCAGCCCGATGCCGTCGTTGGCGTCGACGAGGTTCCAGAGCCGGTCCACCACCACGGCGGGAAAGGGATCGTGGGCCGACAACAGCCGCCTGATCGCGTCGTACACCGCCGCCATCTGCGGCGAGGCGAGCGGAGACTCGCCATAGACGGGGGCGTATCCCGCGGCCAGCAGCAGGTGGTTGCGCTCCCGGAGCGGGAGATCGAGGTGCTCGGAGAGGTGGAGCACCATGTCACGGCTCGGCGTGGCCCGGCCGGTCTCCAGGAAGCTGATGTGCCGGGTGGAGATCTCGGCGCGGTTGGACAGGTCGAGCTGGCTCATCCGCCGGTGCTCGCGCCACTGGCGCAGGAGCTCCCCGAACGACCGCTGATAGGGCGTTGCGACGGTCACGCCCTGGACGCTATCCGGTCGCCGATCGGCCGGCGATTACCTGTGAGGTAGGCGCCGGGCCGTACGGGCCGCATCGGCTACTCCCAGCGGAAGAGCCGGGCGGCGGCGAGACCGGCGGCCAGCGCCCAGCCCGCCAGTACGGCGAGGTGGAGCGGCTGGGGGGCGTGCCCGCCCAGGGTGTCCATCAGCCCCTGCCCGAAGGCGCCCGTGGGGGTGAAGTCGCTGATCCGGCGCAGGACCTCGGGCATCAGCGGCCGGGGCAGCCACATCCCGGCGAGGAACAGCAGGGGGAACATGAGGGCCGCGCCCACCCCCTGGACGACCCGGGAGCTCGGCGCGACGGCGGACAGCAGCAGCCCGATGGCGAGGATGGTGAGCGTGCCGAGGACGAAGACCCCCGCGAACGCCCAGGGCGAGCCCGGCAGCGGCACCCCGATGACCAGGTGGCCCAGCATCAGCGTCAGCGTGGTGGCGACCACGGCCACGACCACGTTGATCAGCAGTTGGGCCGACAGCAGCGCGCTCGGCCGCACCGGCGTGGTGGACAGCCGCCGCAGCACGCCGCGCTCCCGATAGAGCACCAGGCCGGCCGGCAGCACGCTGAGCCCGAGCGTCACGACCGACAGCAGCACCATCATCGCCGTGAAGGGCGCGTCCACCAGCCGCTGCCCGCCCAGCGAGGGATCCGCCTCGCGGAAGGCGGGGATCGTCGTGCCCAGCGCCAGCAGCAGCCCCACCGGCAGCACGAGCGCGAAGAACACCGCCATCGGCTCGCGGAGGAAGAGCCGGGCCTCCACGGCCGCGAGCTTTCCGAATGCTTTCGTCATGACTCCTCCTGGCCGGTCAGAACGAGGAACGCGTCGTCGAGGGTGGTGCGCTCCATGCGCAGGCCACGCGTACGGGACGGGGGCAGCACGGCGGCGACGGCGCTGAGCAGCTCGCCGGTGCCGGTGACGGTGACCTCCGGGCCGTTCGCGCCGTCGGCGACGGTGACGGACGCCACCTCGGGCAGTGCGCGCAGGGCGTCGACCGGCTCGTCGGTGTGGAAGACCAGGCGCTGCTCGCCGCCGGCGCGGGCGACCAGCCCTTCGGGGGTGTCCACCGCCCGCACCCGTCCCCGGGAGATGACCGCGACCCGGTCGCACAGGCGCTCCACCTCCTCCATGAAGTGGGTCACCAGCAGGATGGTGACGCCGCGCTCCCTGATCCGGGCGATCAGGTCATAGGTCTCGCGGCGGGCGCGCGGGTCGAGGCCGGTGGTGAGCTCGTCGAGTATCGCGATGCGCGGGCTTCCGACCAGCGCGAGCGCGACCGACAGCCGCTGGCGCTGCCCGCCCGACAGCTTCCCGAAGGGCGCGCGGAGGTCGAGGCCGGCCTCCTCGGCCAGGGCCCGCCAGTCGGCCGGCCGGGCGTAGAATGAGGCGTAGAGCGCCAGCGCCTCCCCGACCCGGATCTTGTCGGGCAGCGAGCACTCCTGGAGCTGTACGCCGACCTGTTCCTTCAGGTCCGCGTCCACGGTGACGGTGCCCGCGGTGGGGGTGCGCAGCCCGGCGACGCACTCGACCGTCGTCGTCTTGCCTGCCCCGTTGCGGCCCACGATGCCGAAGACCTCGCCCTCCTTCACGGAGAACGACACGTCCTCGACCGCGACCCGCGTTCCGTACGTCTTGCGGAGGTGGTCCACGGTGATGATTGCCATGGCAAAGACGCTAGGAATCGGACGGTCCGCGGAGAATGCGGCTGTGGACCCGATGGGGGTGCACTTTCCTCCACCCCCATCGTGCGCCTTCGGCCACTGTGCCCACCCGGCGTCAGCGCCCAGACTGGACTCATGGCCGCACCTCGTTCGACCCTCACCGCCCTGGCCCGCAGCACCGCCCTCGCGGGCCTCTCCCTGCTGGGCCTGGCCGCCGGCCTGGCCATGCTGACCGCGGTGCTGCTCACCTTCCTGATCGGCCTGGTGATCGTCTTTCCCCCGGCCGTACGGCTCGCGCGGGCCGTGACCCGGCGGCAGCGCGTGCTGGCCGCCCGCTGGTCGGGCATCGCGATCGACGAGCCGTACCGGCCCGAGCCGCCCCCGCCGGTCCCGCAGGCCGACGGCTGGTATCGCGACGGCCGCACCCTCTACAGGAAGCCCACGATCCCGGCCTTCAACAAGCGGTGGAACTGGATGACCAAGGACCCCGCCACCTGGCGCGACCTCGCCTTCCTGCTCTCCGCGCCGGCGGCCGGCGGTTTCGTGGTCGCCGCACCGCTGCTCGCGGTCGCGTACGGCGTCGCGTGGGCGGCCGGAGGCAACGCGGCGATGGGCGTGGTCTGGATCCTGCTCGCGATGATCGCCGCGCCCTGGTACGCGCCGTGGGCCGTGCGCCTGCACGGCCAGTTCGCCGCAGCCCTGCTGGGGCCGACCGAGAAGGCCAGGCTGGCCCAGCGGGTCAGCCGCCTCGACGCCGCCCGCACCGAGGCGGTCGACTCCCAGGCCGCCGAGCTGCGCCGGATCGAGCGCGATCTGCACGACGGCGCCCAGGCCCGCCTGGTGGCGATCGGCATGACGATCGGCGCGGCCGAGCAACTGCTCGAAAGCGACCCGCAGGCCGCCCGGGCGCTGCTCGGCAAGGCGAGGGAGGCGTCGGCGACCGCGTTGCAGGAGATCCGGCGGCTGGTGCGCGGCATCCATCCCCCGGTGCTGGCCGAGCGCGGCCTCGGCGACGCCGTACGCGCCCTCGCCCTGGACAGCCCGCTGCGCGTCCACGTCACGGTCGACCTGCCCGAGCGCGCCTCCGCGCCGCTGGAGTCGGCGGCGTACTTCGCGGTCAGCGAGCTGCTGGCCAACGCCGCCCGGCACGGCGACGCGACCGAGGCGTGGGTGGACCTGAGCACGCAGGGCCCGGCGCTGCGCGTGACGGTGACCGACGACGGCCACGGCGGTGCGGATCCCGAGCGCGGCACCGGCCTGCGCGGCATCGAGCGCAGGCTCGGGGCCTTCGACGGCGTCCTCGCGGTGAACAGCCCCGTGGGCGGCCCGACCACGGCCGTCATCGAACTGCCCCGGGCGTTCCGGCAGCGGCCGGCGCCGACGACTCCGTGGCGCCTGCTCGGGCGCCTGTGCTGGGTGCTGTGGCCGATCCCGCTGTTCCCGCAGGGGCTGGTCGCGATGGTGTTCAAGCTGGTGGGATCGCCGGTGAAGTCGTGGTTCCTGGCCCTGCACGTGCCCGAGCCCTTCCAGTGGCCGGTCATCGTCGGCATGATTGCGCTCGGCGGCGGCCTGCTGGCCATCGCGCTGGCGTCGACGGTGCGGAACAGGGAAACGGAGAACGGCGCGTGCGTGTAGTGCTGGCCGAAGACCTCCATCTGCTGAGGGAGGGGCTGGTCGCGCTGCTGCGCGCACACGGCTTCGAGGTGGTCGCGGCGGTCGAGTCCGGCCCCGAGCTGCTCGCCGCCCTGGTCGGCGAGCGTCCCGACGTCGCCGTCGTGGACGTACGGCTCCCGCCGACCTTCACCGACGAGGGGCTGCAGGCCGCGCTGGCCGCGCGGCGGCAGGTGCCCGGCCTGCCGGTCCTCGTGCTCTCCCAGCACGTCGAGCAGCTGTACGCCAGGGAGCTGCTGGCCGACGGGTCCGGCGGCGTGGGCTACCTGCTGAAGGACCGGGTGTTCAACGGCGAGCAGTTCGTCGACGCCGTACGCCGGGTCGCGGGCGGCGGGACGGCCATGGACCCCGAGGTGATCGCCCGGCTCCTGGCGAGCAACGCGCGCAACGAACCGCTCGGCCGCCTCACTCCCCGGGAGCGCGAGGTGCTGGAACTCATGGCCGAGGGCAGATCGAACGCCGCGATCGCGCAGCGGCTGTTCCTCAGCGACAGCGCGGTGGGCAAGCACACCGCGAGCATCTTCACCAAGCTGGGCCTCGCGCCCTCCGACGACGACAACCGCCGGGTCCTGGCCGTGCTCGCCTTCCTCAACAGCAAGTAGCGCCGCCGGGATTGTCGGTGCTGCCCGCTACGTTTGGGAGCGAGCTGTGGCACAGGCAGGAGGTCGGGATGAAATTCCAGGTGAACCGCGACGTTCTGGCGGACGCGGTGGCGTGGGCGGCCCGGGTGCTGCCCGCCCGGCCCGCCGTGCCCGTCCTCGCGGGCCTGCTGCTTGAGGCGGGTGACGACCTGCGGGTGTCCGCCTTCGACTACGACGTGTCGGCCCGTGCCGACGTCGAGGCCGATGTCGCCGAGCCGGGGCGGGTGCTGATCCCCGGCAAGGTCCTCGCCGAGATCACCCGCAGCCTGCCCGCCCGGCCTGTCGAGATCGTCAGAAGCGGCTCGGAGGCGGTGCTCACCTGCGGCAGCACGGAGTTCGGCCTGATCACGATGCCCGACGAGGACTTCCCCGTGATCCCGCCGATGCCGCCGAAGGTCGGCGCCGTGGGCGGCGGCGCGTTCGCCACCGCGGTCAACCAGGTGGCCGCCGCCGCGAGCCGCGACGACACGCTGCCCATGCTGACCGGCATCCGCGTTGACATCGAGGGGCCGCGGGTGTCGATGGCCGCGACCGACCGCTACCGCATCGCCGCCGCCGAGTTCCTGTGGCATCCCGAGCGGCAGGACGCGCGGCACGGCGTGGTCGTGCCGGCGCGGGTGCTGGTCGAGGTGGCCCGATCGCTGCGGGGCGGCGAGGTGGCGATCGGCCTGGGCGACAACGTGGCGGGTTTCGAGAGCCAGGGACGCACGACGACCGTGCGGCTGCTGGACGACCAGTTCATCGACTACCGGTCCCGGCTGACCTCCGAGTGGACGAACCACGCCGACGTGGAGGTCGCGCCGTTCGTGGAGGCCGTCAAGCGCGTCGTGCTGGTCGCCGAGCGCAACGCCGCGGTCCGGCTGTCGTTCTCCCAGGGACAGGTGCTGATCCAGGCCGGGGGCGGCGACATCGGCAGGGGCGCGGAGGTCGTCGAGGCCGAGCTGGCGGGCCCGGACATCCAGATCGCCTTCCAGCCCCACTTCCTGCTCGACGGGCTGGCGGGGGTCGAGACCGGGCGGGCGCGCATCCACATGGACTCGCCGACCCGCCCCTCGCTGATCACCGACGAGGGCGAGGACCCCGGCTTCCGCTATCTCGTCATGTCCCTGCGGCTCGGCTGAGCACGCTCGCCGCCGGGCGGGGGCTCAGGAGGGGATGGCGGCGGAGTCGGTGAGGGCGATGAGGATGTGCTCCATGCAGGCGTGACCGGCCCGCTCGGCCGCGGTGGCGTCGCCGGCGACGATCGCGCGCACGATCGCGTCGTGGGGGATGTAGTTCTGCTCCAGGGAGCCGCCGGCCGCCGCGATGCTCGCCCGCAGCGCCGCGGAGAAGTCGATGTAGAGGTCGATCAGCACCCTGTTGTGCGTGGCCTCGACGACGGCCACGTGGAAGGCGAGGTCGGCCTCGACGAACGCGTCGGGGTCGCCGCCCGACCATGCCTTCTCGCGCTCGGCCAGCGCGGCCTCGATCGACGCGATGTCCTCGTCGGTCCGCCGGGTCGCGGCGAGCCGGGCCGCCTCGACCTCCAGGGCGCGCCGGACCTCCAGGATCTCCAGCTGCTCGGCCGCGCGCAGCCGCCTGGCCATCGCACCCGACAGCTCGCTGGTGGCCCGCACGTACGTGCCGTCGCCCTGGCGGCACTCCAGCAGCCCGGCGTGCGTCAGCGCGCGGACCGCCTCACGCACCGTGTTCCTGCCGACTCCGAGATGCTCGGCGAGCACCGTCTCGGTGGGAATCTTGGCATTCATCTGCCAGGAGCCGGAGGTGATCTGCTCCTTGAGCTGGTCGATCACCTGGTCCACGAGAGACGCCCGCTGCGCCGTCCGCAGGCTCACGTCAGCCTCCTTTGGGTTGCCAATCATCCGATGATGGAATGAGTGGTAGACCCTCATTATTCCAGAGCCTCCAGCACAAGTCCGGAGCCCCAGGGAGGCTATCGAGCGAGCACCGTCGTGGTCATGGAGCCCGGTATGTTCACGCGGATTCCGACCGCTTCCAGGGCTCTACGATATGCCCCTGTCTGCCGGTCGAGGGCACCGGCCTGGCCCCACAGGTCGCCGAGCATGCGCCAGGCCCGGGCGGTCTCCCGGTCGGGCGTCTCGCCGTCCAGCAGGTCGTGCGCGCGGTCCAGCGCGGCGGCCGGATCTTCGGACCGTGCCAAGGCGATCTCGGCCAGGATCATGTTCGCGGTCGCCGCGGTGGTCCCCTTGGCGCCGTCCAACAGATCCAGTGCCTGACCGGCGAGCTCGGCTGCGGATTCCGTGTCTCCGGTCCGGAACCGTACGAAACCCAGCACTACGAGGCTCCGTGCGTGATCCTGCCGTTCGGCCGGGAACCCCGCCAGAACGTCCGCCGCGGACTGCGCCAGAGCGTTGGCTCGGTCCAAATCGGCGCCTTCGGGATTCGCCGCGGTGATGCGAGCCCAGTGCATCGCGATGCGGGCGCGCCGCACGGCGATCCGCACCGGACGGCCCGCCGCGAGGGCGTCCTCGGCGAGCTGCACGGCCAGGGCCGAGTCCTCGCCCTCGGCCGCCGTGACGCTGGCCTGCCACAGCGCGAGGACCTCCGCGCTGCGGTCGGTCGCGTTCGCCGGGCCCGCGGCCGAGAGCACCCGCTCGACGTACGGCAGGCCGGTCTCGGTCTCCACCAGCGCCAGCGCCAGCTCCGTGGCCAGCTCGCCCTCGATCACGCCGATCCGGTCGATCTGGCCGAGCGCCTGGGCGCCGAGGTCGCGCGCCCGCAGCCGGTCGCCGGCCCGCTGGTAGCAGCGGCACAGCGCCACCGTCAGCGGCAGGTCGGCGAGGCGCTCGGGGTGCGCGGCGGCCTCGCGGCGCAGCCGCTCGTACGCCTCGACGGCCCGGCCGATGCGGCCCTGGGCCTCCAGCGCCCGCGCCACACCGAGGCGCGCGTGGGCGGCCAGCATGGCGTTGTCCTCACCCGCCGCCTTGACGATCTCCCCGAAGCGGTCGGCCGCCACGGTGGGATCGCCGTGATACAGCTCGAGCTCGGCATGTCGCAGGCCGAGCTCGGTGTCGATGCGCTGCCGAGGTTCGATCCCGTGGAGCAGGAACTCGGTGGTGCAACCGAGCCGCTCGGCGAGCAGCCGGGCGACGACGGGCGTAGGCGTCCGCTTTCCGGACTCAATGAGTGAGACGTAACTGTCCGACAGGTCGGGTCCGGCCAACTGGGCCTGTGACATGCGCCTGCTCAACCGCAATCCGCGGACGCGGTCGCCGATGGTTCCCTGACTCGGCATCTGATCTCTCAGGGCGGGGGAAGGGTCAATAGTGTCGCCATAATGGCACGAAGCGACCGAATCGTGTAACCCTCCGTCAAGAATCACGACGATGAAGGTTCGATCACGGTGTCGAGATATCGGACGGAGGGCCTTCGGTCAGTCGTCGTCCCCGTCCTTGCTGGGGAAGATCATCTGGCAGACCTCCAGGTACAAGGTCTCCGGATAGGGGATGTGGGGGACGGTGCGCAGGGCCTGATCCTGGCCGGCCGACTCCATCACGAACTCGCCGTAGCCGAGCATGCGGCCGAGGAGCGAGCGCTGGAAGCTCATGTCGGTGACCTTGCTCAGGGGCATCATCGCGACCTTGCGCGTGATGAGGCCCGTGGTGAGAAGCATGCGCTGGGAGGTGACGACGAAGTAGTCGACCGACCACTCCGCGACCTTCCAGACGAAACGAACCAGCAGCAGAAGCCAGGCCCACCAGACGAGGGCGAGGGCCTGGCTCGCGCCGTTGTCGCTCAGGAACTTGCTGAGGACTCCGGCGAGGATGAGGCCGCCGAAGATCTCGGCGATAGGGCGCAGGAGGACGGCGGGGTGGCGCCGGACCATGATGACTTGCTGTTCGTGGGGGAGGAGGTAACGGTTGACCGACGACGGGGCCGAGTCCCCGTGGGTCACAAGTCTCATGTCAGGGTTGCGAAGAACTGCGCCATCGAGTCGGCCGCGTTGATGATCCCGTTGAAGGCCCCATGGACCGTGTGAGCCGCGTCAATCGGTCTTGTGAGCAGGTAGAAGCCCGCCGACACGATGAGCGTCCACTTGATGACTTTCTTCGCCTGCACCGCCGTCACCACTCCCATGACCAATACATTACCCAGACGCCCCGTTTGGTAAAGCGGCTAATCGCCAACGGGTTTTCGTGATCGTGACGACGGTCAGCCCCGCTCCGCCGCGGCGGTCGCCAGGACCCGCAGATGCTTGCGGGCGATGCGCTCGACCAGCGCGGGATGCGCCTGTCCGGTGACCTCGATGGCGCCGTGGTGGGCCGCCTGAACACACCGGGTCACCGTCGCGGGAGGATGCACCTCCGCGAACTCGTCCCTGAGCAGGGCCTCGAGCTCTTCGTAGGGCTCGTCGGCCGGATGCTGGATCATCGCTCTCCCTGGTGGCGCGCCGCTCGCGAGAGCGCGAGGTGACGTCGTCATCACACTGAGTACCCTACCGGGCGCGTAGTGTAACCACAGGTGGGATGTGGACGGACCACGTGGAAAGGAAGGGAAATCAGACCCCCCGGGAATCACCCCGGAGGGAATCGGTGTGGCGGGAGGTCAGACGACGCCGTACAGACGGTCGCCGGCGTCGCCGAGGCCGGGCACGATGTAGCCGTTCTCGTTGAGCCGTTCGTCGAGGGCGGCCGTCACCACCCGGATCGGCCGGTCGCCGCCGCGGAACGCCTCGTCCAGGTAGGCGATGCCCTCGGGCGCGGCCAGCAGGCAGATCGCGGTGACGTCCCGCGCGCCGCGGTCGAACAGGAAGTTGATCGCCGCGGCCAGGGTGCCGCCCGTCGCGAGCATCGGGTCGAGCACGTAGCACTGCCGGCCGGACAGGTCCTCCGGCAGCCGCGTGGCGTAGGTCTGGGCCTTCAGCGTGGACTCGTCGCGGATCATGCCGAGGAAGCCCACCTCGGCGGTCGGCAGGAGCCGGGTCATCCCGTCGAGCATCCCCAGCCCCGCGCGCAGGATCGGCACCACGAGCGGCGCGGGGCGCGCCAGCCGTACGCCATGGGTGGTCGCGAGCGGTGTGTCGACCGTCACGTCGGTGACCCGGACGTCTCTGGTGGCCTCGTAGGCCAGCAGCGTGACCAGCTCGTCGGCCAGACGGCGGAACGTCGGCGAGTCGGTCCGCACGTCGCGGAGGGTGGTGAGCTTGTGTGCGACGAGCGGGTGGTCGACGACGAGGGTCTCCATGGGAACAGAAGTTACCGTCTCCTGGGCAAAGCCTCGACGCCGGCTGAGTCTTTGATCACGATTTGGAGCGAGCGCCATACGGTGCGACTCCGATTCTGCGACCATTGCCTGCGTGAAGACCGTGCGGTGGGGAAGACGATGACAGACGTGGACACTCTTGACTTCGCCATCGTTGTCTATCGCGAGGAGGACCACTGGGAAGCGGAGATGCTCCCGGTGGCGCTGACCTCCGACCTGGACGGCCTCATCCACGCCCTCCGCCAGACCCCCAGCATGGGAACCACGATTGGCATGGTCGCCGTAGGGGATGACTTCTTCGTGGCGTTACGGGTCTTCGGCGAGCAGGTGGACGTCTTCCTCTCGGACATCACGGCCGCCTGGGAGTGGCCGCTTGCGCAGCAGGTGCTCGAATACCTCGACGTGCCCGTCCCCGAGGAGGAGGAGCTCGACAGCGTCCTTCCCGCCGGGGACCTGTCCATCTTCGCCGACCTCGGGCTCGACGAGATGGAGCTGGGCGCGCTGTCCGGCGACCTCGATCTGCTGCCCGATGAGGTCCTGTCCAGCATCGCCGCGCGGCTGGGCTTCTCCCAGCCATTCGAACGCGCCGTCGACGCCGCCATCGGCTGACCTGGGGAGACGGCAATGCCCTCCAGATCCAACCTTTTCTCCGCCGGTTTCGCCCGCATCGACGGCCGCTGGGCCGGCGCCGAGGTCGATCTCGGCGAGGCCGAGATCGCCGACGACCTGAGCGACGCCCTGCAGGAGGCCCTCGGGCTCAGCGGCGAGGAGCTCGCGCTGCTGTGCGTGGAGGTCGAGGACGAGTGGTTCGCGATCATCCGTTATGAGGACGACCTCGACCCCCGCGTGTTCATCTCCGACGCGCACGCCGTGCAGAACGACCCCCTGGGCGAGATCTTCGCCGAGCTGGCCGGCGTCGTGGTCGACAAGGACGCGCCCGACCTCGGCATCCGCCCGGTCGGCGACCTGGAGCTGCTCGCCGACTTCTCGCTGAGCGCGGAGGAGCTCGTGGAGCTCAGCATGGAAGAGGGCGTGCTGCCCGCCGACATCCTCTCCCTCATCGCCGAACGGCTCGGCTTCGCCGACGAGCTCGACCGGCTGCGGTGACCGCCTCGCCGCCCGGCGCGTACGAGGCCGCCATGCGGCTGGCGCTCGCGGAGGCCGTACGGGCGGGCGGGCGCGGCGAGGTGCCGGTCGGCGCCGTCGTGCTGGGCCCGCAGCGGCCCGGCTCCGGGGAGCCGGGAGAGGTGCTCGCGGTGGCGGGCAACGACCGCGAGGCGAGCGCCGACCCCACGGCCCACGCCGAGGTGCTCGCCCTGCGCGCGGCCGCGGCGCGGACCGGCGACTGGCGGCTGACGGGCTGCACGCTCGTCGTGACCCTGGAACCCTGCACGATGTGCGCCGGAGCCGCCGTCCTCGCCCGGGTGGACCGCGTCGTGTACGGCGCGGTGGACGAGAAGGCCGGGGCCGCCGGATCGCTGTGGGACGTGCTGCGGGACCGCAGGCTCAACCACCGTCCCGAGGTGGTCATGGGCGTGCTCGCGGGCGAGTGCGCGGCCGTGCTGACCGAGTTCTTTTCGGACCGCCGCGCCTGATCCGGCGGGCGGAAGAAAACGGATGCACGCGCAGTGGTGTTCGTCCGGTAAGCTGCTGCGCGGTGGAGTCGCCTAGTGGCCGAGGGCGCACGCCTCGAAAGCGTGTGTAGGGCAACCTACCGTGGGTTCAAATCCCACCTCCACCGCCACCAAAAAGAGCCGCTGACCTGCGTGAACAGGTCAGCGGCTCTTTTGCTTTCCGCCCCTGGGGGCACCCACGGGGGCACGGTGGCGCGTCACCCCTCCTACCGAAGGAGCGACATGGCATCGATCGAAGAGCGCGTCAGCAGCAAGGGCGTCAAGAGCTGGCGCGTCGCCTGGCGTGAAGGCGGCACCCGCACCGGCGCCCGCGACTCCGAAACCTGCTACGACCGGCGCACGGCCAAGCGCTTCAAGGGCCTGGTCGAGGCGGCCGGCGACCGCCGCCCCGACGGCTACCCGAAGGGCTGCCACGGCATGGGCGCCCCCCAGGAGGCCGCGGCCGCCGCGCCGGCCCTGAAGATTCCAACGTTCACCGCGGTGTTCGAGGCCTACCTCGCCCAGCACACCAAGGCCGACGCCCGGCAGATCGCCGATTACCGCAGGTTGTACGTGAACCACATCCAGGGCGCGATCGTCACCCTGCCTGACGGGCGCCGGGTCGGCCCCCTCGGCGGGCTGACGATCGACCAGATCGACGAGGACGTGATCCAGGCGTGGGTCACCTGGATGGGCGGCCGAACGTACGCCTGGCGGGGCCAGAAGCGCCGTTACAGCCCCAAGACGATCCACAACATCCACGGGGCGGTGATCGCGCCCACGCTCGCCTACGCCGCCCGCAAGCACAAGGCGCACATGCCGTCCAACCCCTGCGTGGACGTTCGCCTGCCGCGCCTGCTCGGCCGCAGCGTGTCCTTGGACCAGGTGCCCACCGGCGAGGAGATCCAGACGTGGATCGCGATCGCCTACCAGGTGTCGGCCCTCGCCGGGGACATCGTCACCCTGGCCATGGGCACAGGCCTGCGGTGGGCGGAGATGACCGCGCTGCGGCCCTGTGACGTCGACCTGGAGCGGCGGCTCCTCACCGTGGCCGGGGCGATCAAGGAGGACGCGGCGACGCGGCGGCCGTACCGCGCCGTCTACGGCAAGAGCGACAAGGCGCTGCGGACCATCCGCATCCCCGCGAGCGTCGTGATGATGCTCACCCGGCGCCTGCGCGGCGTCGACCCCAAGTCGCGGGAGCTGATCTTCCGTGGTGCACGCGGCGGCATCCTCGCCTCTTCCAGCTGGTCGCAGACCCACTGGCAGAAGGTCGTGAAGCTGGCCGAGGAGCACGCGCTGGAGACCGCGGCGACCGCGCACAAGTTCCGCCACGCCCACGCCACCGAGCTGCTAGCCGCGAACGTGTCCCTGGACACCGTGTCCAAGCGGCTCGGCCACGCCAGCATCGCGGTGACGAGCGACATCTACGGCCACCTCACCCCGGAAGCCGACCAGCGCGCCGTCGACGTCGTCGACCAGGTGATGGGCGGCCGCTCGGCCTAGTCGACGTCGAGGACGTAGACGAACTCGACACGATCCCCCGGCGCGACGATGTCGGACGTCTCAACCGGCCGGTCGTCGGCGAAGTAGGTCCGCCGCAGGACGGTGACGATCGCGCCGGGGGAGACCCCGAGGTCCCGGGCCTCCTCCACCGTCGCGCCGCGCGAGTGCAGCCCTTCGCGGCGGCGCGTGATCTGCACGCCGATCACGGCCATGCGGTTCTTCACACCGCGGCCGGCATGCGGGCCGTCCTCCGGCAGCGCGATCGCCGTGCCCCGGGTCAGCTCGTACGGCTCGAAGGACACCGCGCGCTGCACCGGTAACCCGTCCGCGGTGTAGACGTACACGGTCCGCATGACCGGGTCGCCCTCGGCGATCGCCAGGCGCTGCGCGACGTCGGCCGAGGCGACGTCGGTGCGGGAATGCACCCGCCAGCCAGGCGCCTTGCCCTGCGCCTCCATGTCGCCGGCGAACGGGCTGCCGCCGCGCACCTCCCGATACCACGCCCGCGACAGCTGCACCCGCTCCGGCGGCGGCAGCACGAACGCGCCCGCGCCCGGCCGTGACTCGACCAGGCTCTCGGCCACGAGGATCTGCAGCACACGGGTGGCCACCGGCGGCGCGACCTTGTACTCGGCGGCGAGCTGGGCGCGGGACGGGATACGCGCGCCCACCGGGAACTCGCCGCCCTTGATCCTCCGGCGCAAGTCGTCGGCGATCTGGAGGTATCGGGCCTTGCTCTCCACGCTGCTCCTGCTCCCCGAGGGCGAATCCGTCCGTACAGCTTGACCGGCCACCCCTTCGTGAGACAAGCTGCATATTCAGGAGACGTTGATGTCAGTACGTCTCCGAAAGTCGTCAGTACAGGCTATGTGTCCGAGGACGGTGGTCGTGGACTACCCCATGGCGATGCCGCCAGTGCCCGCCGCGGCGACCGCCGCGCGGCTGCTGGCGCGTGACGTCGTCACCCGGGCCGTCGGACCAGCCGACGCCGAGGCGGCCGAGCTCGCCGTCAGCGAGATGGTCACCGCCGCCCTCGCCGGCGTCGATCACGCGCCCGACGGGCCGCCCGTGCGCCTGGCCTTCCAGGTGGACGGCGGCCGCGTGGCCGTAGAAGTCGGCGTCGACGTCGCCGGAGACGACCGCCTTGAGCAGGTGACCGGGTACGGCATGCAGCTGCTCAGCGTGGCCGCGCCGCGGATCGAGATGCGCGTCGACGAGTCGGGGGTCACGCGCCGGATCGAGATCGGGGAACCCGACAGCACCCAGACATGAAATCGGGCCCGCCGCTGCGTTTGCGCCGCCGCGACAGGCCCTTGATCAGGATGGAGGTCCTGACCCGATGAACCACCCTAGCGCCCCCGCCGCGGCGGCCGCGCCCATCCGATGGGCCGACGGCACCACCCGCCGCACCCGCGTCCGCCACGCCGCCACCCGGCCGCCACTGCCGCTCGGCTGCCGCTGGTGCGGGCACCCGCCGTACGCCCACCAGGCGTCCAGCCTCGCCCGCGACCCGCACCACCTGTACGAGCCGCCGACCGCCGCGCAGATGCGCCGCCGCGCCGACATCCGGCGCCGCCTCGGCCTCGCGTCGCGCTTCCCGGTGCCCGCCCCGGCGCGGTGCGTCCGGCCCGCCGTGGCGTCGATGCTGCCGATCGAGGCCGCGGCCGCCCGCGCCGTCCGGGCCGGGCACCCGGACGCCCCTCCGCCCGGCAGGCGGGAGCCGTACAGCGCACCGCTACTGAGGGGAGTGGCCTGACATGAGCGTGGACACCTACACCGACCTGGAGCACCGCCGCGCGTTCGAGCGCGACTTCCCCGAGTGGAGTGTGTGGCGAGCGACGGGCACCGCGGGGGAGCTGGGCGACTGGTATGCCTCCCGCCGGCGGAGGATCACCCCCAGACAGATGCGCGCCGGGCTGTGGGCGACCGTCCACGCCGCCTCACCGAAGGCTCTGCGGGAGCTACTCACCGAGCAGACCGAGATCGCGTCGCGGACGCAGTGATGACGGAGCGGCTGCCGGAGGAGCTGCCGGAGGACTGGACACCCCGCCGATGGCCAGACGGGACGCTGGAGACCCCCACGGAGGCGGCGGCGTTCATCCGGATGGCCAACGTGGTGCGCCGCCTGCAGGCCCGCGCCGCACCCGTCGAAGAGCCGCCCGCCTGCGCTCATTGGCCCGCGTAGCGCAGGCGGGTCGCCCTGCCGGGGCCGGTGTTGTCAGCTCCTCTCCGGCAGGGCTCTTAAGCGGCGGCCCCGCACGGGGGTGACGGGAAACACCCGGCGGGGCCGCCCACCACACAGCAACGACATCAGCGCGTCGTCAGACGCGCTTTTTTCTCCCCCTCCGAAGGACAAATCATGATTCACGCGGATTTCGCCCGCTCGGGCCTGTCGTGGACCCTCACCGCGGCCGCCGTCGTCGTCCTCGTCGTCCTGCTCGCCTACCGGGTGGCCACCAGAGGCCGGAGGTCGCGGTGAGGCGCCACCGCCGCGACACCGAGGCCGCGCGGATCGTCGCGGCCGGCGCCGTCGTCCTGGCGGCCGCGCTCGCCTGGATGCTGGGGTTCCGGGCGCTGCTGGGCGACCCGGGCCGTTGGCAGTCCATGGGCGTCTACCTGCTGACGTCGGGCGTGCTGATCGCGATTCTCGGCTCGACGGTCGCGCCCCGCCGGTTCACGCATCTGCCGGCCGCACGCGGCCGCGTGGTGGCGATCGTGCCGTCGTACAACGAGGTGCCGGAGGCGCTGCACGCCACGATCAAGGCACTGCTGGAGTCGTCGCGGCCGCCGGACCAGATCGTGGTCGTCGACGACGGCTCGACCGTGCCGGTACGGATGGCGTATCACCCTCGCGTTCGTTGGCTGCGGCAGCCGAACGGCGGCAAGCGGGAGGCGCAGGCGAGGATCCTGTACGAGCTGCGCTACTGGCGGGACAAGGGGCAACCGCGCGCCGACTTCATCCTCACCGTCGACTCCGACAGCGTGGTCGACCGGCACGCCGTACGACATCTCCTGCGCGCCATGTCGGACCCGAAGGTCCAGGCCGCGACCGGCCTGCCGATGCTCCGCAACCGTACGAAGAACCTCCTCACCAGGCTGCTCGACCTGGAGATGGTCTCGGCGTGTCTCACCCAGCGGGCCGCGCGCTCCCGGATGGGCGTCGTCGCCCCGTGCTCCGGCGCGCTCACGCTGTACCGGGCCGATCTCGTGCTCGACAACCTGGAGGACTACCTCTCGTCAGGCACGGTCGGCGACGACCGCCGCCTCACGCACTATGCACTCCGGTATGGCCAGACCGTCGCCGTCGACGAGGCGTGGGTCTACACCGACATGCCGGAGACGATCCGCACCGCCTACCGGCAGCGCACCAGGTGGTACAGGAGCTACTGGCTCTACGCCCTGTGGGAGGTCGCCAACCTCCGCACGCTGCCGGCCGCCTGGCGGATCTACGCCATGGTCATGTCGGTGCTCAACCCCATCGCGATCCTGTGGCTGATCATCGGCACGCCGCTCACGGGCCAGCCGATCCCATGGGAGGGCATCGTCTACTGGCTCGGCCTGACGTACATCATCGGCTCGCGGTACGCGTTCCGCCGGCCGGGCGTGCGCCCGGGCGCGCGGATAGCGACGTGGCTGCTCGGCACGCCGTTCCTGCTGCTCCTGCAGTACGGCGTGATCCGCCCGGCCATGTGGCACGCCGCGCTCACCGCGACTCGTACGGGCTGGGTGACGCGCGGGCCCGCGATGGACGAACCGGCGCTGGCCATGGTCGCGTGAAAGCAGAGCAGCCGAGAGGCCGGTCCGGGCGCTGCATCGAGCTTTCCCCCTGTCGAGGTACGCCCGGGGTTGAGAGCGCACCATCCCCCCGGGTTCGCGTGGATACCGGACCGGCAGAGGTGAGTTTACCCAGCAACGGCATGTCAGGGCAGGAGCTTGAGCACGACGAAAGCGCCCCCGCCCCTGTGAAGGGGACGGGGGCGCTCACTCCCGAGGCGTGACCTTACGGTACGCCTGGCTTGGCCGTACGGCCAGACCGCTACCGCTACCGCTGGCGCTGCTCGGACTGTGCCGCGTTCGGGACGACGTACGTGATGCCGAGCGCGCCGAGCACGGCCAGCGCGATCGTGACGCCCTCGCCGGTGGTCACGACGTTGTCGCCCATCGCGGTGTAGAGCGCCGCGAGGCCGGCGGACGCGCCGGAGACGATCGCCTTGGCGATCCTGCCTACCTTGAACATTGCCCCTCCTTGGGGATGGCCCGCCGTGGCGGGGTTAGCCCTCGGCCGGTTCGACCGGGGCGGGGGTGTCGTCGACGTCGCTCTCGTTCTCGGGGTCGGGCTCGTCGACGTCGTCCTGCAGCTCGACGTCGTGCGCGGCCAGCGCGGCCTCCACCCGCGCGCCGATCCGCTCCACCAACTCGTCGACGAGCAGTTCGTCGCCCTGGCCGAGCGCGGCGGCCAGGGTGGTGATGGTCGCCCCCTGGGCGGCGATGGTCTTCTCCAGCTTGCGGACCCTGGCGTTGGTGTCCTTGCCGTACGCCCAGGTCTGCCGCAGCCCGGCCTTCGGGTCGAGCTGCTGGCCGATGGTGAAAATGCCCTGCTGGCCAGCCCAGTGGGCGTCGGTCACCTTGTGCGTCAGGCTCGCCATGACGGCCTTGGCGACCTTCTTGGCGTCCGCGTCGGTGAGCGGCATGTCGTCCTCCTCGTGGTACATCGTGTAGCCGAACCCGTAGATGCGGGAGCTGGACCTGGGGATCCTCTTGCGATAGACGCCGTCCCCGTTGAAATAGCGGCCCTCCAGCGACCCGCTGGTGTTGCCGCCAATGGTGACGATCTCCGTCGCGGTGACCTGCTCGACCCACTCCACGTGCGTGCCGCCCTGCGGCCCGTAGTAGACCAGCGCCCCGGCCCGGGGCGTCTTCCCCCACCGGCCCCGCTTCTTGAACCAGGCCACGCCGTCCACGCAGCTGACCGTCCAAGGGAAGTCCTCGCCCGGCCTGAGCCCGGCGCGCTTGAGGCAGACAGACACGAACGAGTGGCACCAGGGGTAGCCGTAACCGCCGGCGGGGTAGCCCGGCAGTTTGCCGTACTCCCGGTTGAAGATCGTGTCGTTGGTGCCCTTCTCGCGGTAGCCGATGTGCTTGACCAGCTCCCGGCGGGCGGCTTCGACCGTGCTCATCCCTGACCTCCGTTCAGGCGCTCCTCAACGCGGGTCACCCGGGCCTGGATGTCCGCGACGTTCGTGGACAGGCCGTTGGAGACGATCTTCCGTACGCTGGCGACCTCGCCCTCCAGCGCAGCGAGCCGGGCAGGGAACCCGGGGCGGGCCTCCACGCCCGGCCTCGCCGGTTCGCCGTTCCAGTCGTCGAGGAAGTTCTGCACTCGCCGGATCGTCCGCAACATCCACCTGCTCGCTTTCCCAATGACGCCGAGCAGGCCGAGGCCGCCGGCGATGACGCCCGCTATCACGAACACGTCGACGGCGGGGATGCCCGTCACGTGACCCCCTTCGCGTTTGGCCCGCCGCGGCGGGCATGGTCATGCCGAGAGCGTGACCCGCCCGGCCGGTGTCACGACGTCGCCGACCCGCAGCCACACCGCCACCTGTCGGCCGGACGAGGCGGGCGGTCGGATCTTCGCGACGCGCTCCCTGCCGACGTAGTCCAGGAACGCCGGCCGCCAGTCCTCCTCGGCCGGGCGCTGGGCGACGGCGATGTGCACCGTGGCGAGGTCGTGCCCGGAGTACGGCACGACGAGCCAGCCGTCGCGGATCTCTGTACGCATGAGCGCCCCCCTTTCAGAGGACGGTGATGACGTCGATCTTGCGGATGATGTCCTCGGTCGCGGTCTGGACGAGGACGAACCGCTGCCAGTCGCCGGGGTCGAGCACCAGGTCGCCGTTGCGCGGCCCGATCAGCGACAGGGCCTCGACGAGGCCGGCCTGCGCGAGCGGATCCGGGTCCGGTGCGGTGCCGTCGACGAGCTGCACCGTGGTGAAGTCCTCGACTTCGGGGATCACGTTCGGGTCGAGGCTGTGGTAGACGCCCACCGTGGTGATGTCCGCGACGGTGCCCCGGGTGATCGTGATCGTGTTCGCCAGCCACTCGGTGCCGGTGTGGAACATCTCGGCCACGCTCATGCTCCTCTGCTGATCCGGGTTGGCCCGATCGTGGTGCTCGTGCGGGTGCCGCCCACCTCGGCCGAGCGCCGGGTGGGGCCGATGGTCACGCGCTCGCGCACCCGGGTCGGGCCCACGGTGGCCAGCCCACGCACCCTCGTGGGGCCGATCTCGACGGTGATGTCGACGACTAGGCGGGCCCCCGTAGCGCGGACGGACACTTCGGCGGCCGACCCGCCCGCGAAGGTGGGGAACCCAGCCCCGGTTGCCGTCGCGCCGACGGCCGCCGGCGAGCCGCCGACGACGGCCACAGCGCCGTCTCCGGCCGCGGTCACCGCCACCACGGCGATGGAGCCGCCGCCGACGTCGCCTTGCGTGCCGCCGCCGGTCGCGGTCACGCCGATGCTGACCTCGGATCCTCCGGCGAACCCTGGGCCACCCGCCCCCTCGGCGGCGATCGCCACCCCGGCCGCCGCGCCGCTCTCAACAGCGGGAACGCCCGCGCCGTCGGTGGCCACCACCGCGGCGGTCTCCGAGCCGCCCGCGATGCTGGGAAGGCCGTCACCGGTCGCGGCCGCGGTGACCGTGGTCTCGGCGCCGGACGCCGGGCCGGGAGCCCCCGCACCCTCGGCGGCCACCGTGACACTCGTTTCGGAGCCGTCGCCGGTGCCTTCGGTGAGGCCGCCGCCGGTCGCATCGACGACCACAGCCGCCTCGGATCCGCCGGAGAACCCAGCCGCACCGCCCGCCGTGGCGTCGACGTCGACGCCGGTCTCGCCCCCGCCGGAGAATCCGGGGCCGCCGTCCCCGGTGGCGGTGGTGGCCACCGTGGCGGTCTCGCCTCCGGCGGTGGCCACCGACCCGGCACCATCAGCGGCGGCGGTGACCGTGGCGTCCTGGCCTGCGGCCAGTGCTGGTGTGCCGGCCCCGGTGGCGGCGGTGGTGATCGAGGCCTGCGCCCCGCCCCGGCCGCCTGGGACACCGCCCGCCGACGCCGCGGCGCTGACGGTGGCCGCCGCACCACCCTGATAGGCGGGGGAGCCCGC
The DNA here is from genome assembly GCF_012034195.1 of Microbispora sp. CL1-1. NCBI lineage: Bacteria > Bacillati > Actinomycetota > Actinomycetes > Streptosporangiales > Streptosporangiaceae > Microbispora > Microbispora sp. CL1-1. Next base: position 44,103 of record NZ_JAATEK010000021.1, on the reverse strand, counting down.
TCCGGTGGCGGCCGCCGTGACACTGACGGCTTGGCCGCCGCTGGTAGCGGGTTTCCCGGCGCCGGTCGGGGTGGCGGTGACGGTGGCGGCCGAGCCTCCGGAATGGGACTCTCCGGCGCCGCCGGTGGTGACGACCGTGATGTCGTCGATCCACACGGTGTCCGAGCCGGCGCTGTCGCCGGTGTCCTTCTTGTACTCGAACTTGACGGAGGTGGCCCCGGCCACGTTGATGGCCGCCGACTGCGTCCAGGCGACCTCGCCGGACGCCTTGATCGTCTCGATGCCGCTGGTGCCGACGTAGAAGCGGAAGATGTCGAAGTCTTTCTCCGACGACACCCGATACCAGAACTGGATCGTCTGCGCGCCTGCGGGCAGCGTCAGGGTGGCCGTGGTCGTCTGGTTATCGGTGATCGTGGCCGCCTTCAGACTCCACGATCCGGTGTGTGCGGTGGTATTGGACCGGGCCCAGGTGCCGCCGCTGTAGGAGAAGGTGAAGTTGAGGGTTGCGTCCTCGAAGTCCTCGGTGATCGTCGCCATGCGGCGTCCCCGATCCCGTCAGTGGCGCCTACGCGGCGGTGTGGTTGATGGCTGTGCTCGCGGCGAGCAGCGTGTAGGTCCCGGCCGACGAGAAGGCCTGCGAGGTGAGGTCGGCGCCGCCGTAGTTCGTGCCCGACGTCGACGCGCTGTAGCCGCGCCACCCGGCGACCGTCGCCCCCGACGGGATGTCGAAGGTGAGGTCGGCGTTCGGGCGGATCGTGCCGCTGGACGCCGTCGTCCAGGTGACGGCCTTGCGGGCGTACGAGCCGCCCGTGATTTCCGTGCCGGAGCCGTCGACGAGCCCGATGTGCGTGATCTTGCTCGCCCCGGCGTCGGCGATCGCGTTCAGATAGGCGGTGGTCATGGCCATGGTGGTCCTCCAAGTACGTCGTGAGCTGGTTCGGTTACCGCATGAGGCCGGCGGACCGCATGGCGTTCATGAGGTCTCTGAGGGTGTCGTGCATCGCGGCGCAGTCCGCGCGCAGCTGCGTGTACGCGCTCCCGGACGCGTAGTCGCCCGTCTGCGACGACGGCGAGCCGAAGTTCGGGGGATTCGAGACGTTCGCGATCGGGATGCTCAAGGTCTCGCCGGAGCTGTTCTTCGCGCCGAGCTTGCCGCTGTTGCCGAACAGGCGGACACCGGAGCCGGGAGAGTCCGGGGAGGCATCCGGCAGGTCGAAATACTCCGACGCCTTGTTGACCTTGATGGGGGGGATACCACGGGCGATGGTCTTGAGCCGCTCGACCGTGTCCTGCAGGTCCTTGACGATCCGCTGCTGCTCGGCGGGGAACTTGTCCACCATCAGACGTGCGCCTCCTCAAGGATCAGCTGCGCCTCTTCCCGGCCGGTCGTCCGGGACACGGGGGTGATACCGACGCCGATCAGCCGCTGCGACTGGTCGAACCCCGCGGCCGCGTTGATCCGCGGATGCCACTGGTTGACCATGACCCGGCGCACGTAATCGCCCAAGCTCGACGGCGAGAGCGTTGGCCTGGCACCGAGGGCGACGGTGCAGGAGTAGACGCGGACGGCGCCGCCCAGGGCGGCGATCCACCGCTCCGCGTAGTAGTCCAGTTCCGGTTTCCACGTGGACTCGCCCGGGTGATCCACGACCTGGCCGAATCGGGGCCAGCCGGCCGTCATGTGCGAGGACGCCGATTCCCAGTCGGAGGTGACGGGGGTGCTGCCCTCCGAGGCGTCCTCCACCTCCGGGGTGCCGCCGCGGACCATGACCCGGGTGCCGCCGCGCAGGGCGTCGATCTCCTCCGACCAGTCGAGGATGTCGCCGCCGTGCGGCGAGTCCATGAAGACGTGCTCACGGTCGCCTTCGATGGTGGGGGCGCCCCACTCCCAGCGGCGTTCGATGCCGCCGTGCTGCCCCACGGCGGGCGTGATGACCCACTCGAACGATGGGAAGGTCTGAGAGTAGCCGCGCAGCGCGGTGCCGTAGGTGGTGGCGTCCTGTGCCTTCACCTGGAGGTTGCGGGGGTCTCCGGCGGTTCCGCCCGCGAGGGTGAGGCCGATGTTCGCCCCGGACAGGTTCATCATGTTGTTGAGCAGGGACCGGGCGCACGAGATCTGGTCGCCCTCGTATTCGAGGTCCTGCTCGACGGGGACGTGGTCGAGGTACGCCTCCAGCGTGCTGCCGCGGAGCTGGATGGTGATGCTGCCGCGGCGGGACCGCTGAATCACCGCACCGGTGATCCAGTATTCGCCCCACAGGTCTCCCGCGCGCCAGACGTGGACGGCGATGCGGCCGGGGCCGCTCGTCAGGTCCGAGGCGTAGCGGGGGATGATCTCGCCGACCAGGGCGGCGACCCTCCGGTTGGGAATCGGCAGCGTGGCCGAGAAAGCGCCGGCCTCGCCGATCCGCCGATCAAAGCTCACATCTTGCGGGTAGATGTCGCCGCGGTACGCCCCGGTCAAAAGATCATGCACGGTGTACCTGTAGAGGCCGGACCCCCGGGCCGGGGAGAAGTCCGGGAAGCTCGGCGGGGTGGGTGTCGACTCGGACGTGGTCGCGCTCGGCACGATGATCGTGAACCCGTGCATGGCCGTTGCGGACCGGTTGATCCGGAACCGCACCTGGCCGACGGAGGCGGACGTGACGAGCGTCTTCGACTCGACCACCATCGACAGGGCGCCGGTGACCTGCTGCGTCGACCGCACCTGGTAGCCGGACGCTGTCGGCCAGGACACCGACCCGTCGGGATCCCACGCCACGGCGACCCGGATGTCCACGCCCGACCCCGATGGCGGGAACGCGCTCGGTGTGGTCACCTCGTCGAGCTCGAACTCCGGCGGCAGTCCGGTGTCGCCGTCGTCCCGGACGATGATCTGATCGCGGTGCCCGCCCTTGATGGACAGCATCACCACGGTGCCGGCCCCGGTGCCCTGCTGCACCGTGTACGAGCCAGGCTCGGACGAGCCGACCGTCTTGCGGTAGATCTTCGTGCCGCCGCCGTCCCCGAAGAGCCGGTCGTCTCCGCGGGAGCCGACCGTCTGCCAGCCGCTGCCCTGAATCTTCATGCTGGACAGGTCGCCGGACGCCGCCGAGTGGATGCACAGCAGCACGTCGCCGGACGACGACGACGGGCGGGACACGCTGATGCTGGACGCGGACGCGACCGGTTTCCCTGTGGCGTCCCGGATGCTGGCGACCACGCGCGATCACCCCCCGGGGGTTAGAGGTAGGAGTGGCGCCAGAGGACCGTCGCTGCTGGCGCGCTGCCGCCCGAGCTGCCGTAGCCGATCAGGGACTGACCGGCGGGCAGGACCAGGTCGGGGATCGGCACGCTGTTGCCGGTCAGGGTGTCGACGACGGAGTCGCTGCCGACGGCGGCGGTGCCGTAGTAGGTGTCGATGATCAACGTCTCGCCCGTGTTCAGGTGGAGGTCGAATTCGAGGGCTCGCTCGTCGAGGCGGCCGGCCTCCTCATGGCGGACGAAGATCGTGGGGCCGGTGACGGGGCCGGGCATGCGGATCGTCGGATACGCGGGCGCGTCACCGAGGTTGGTGACGTTCTGCCAGACGCCGTCGGCGACGACCGCGTTGGCCAGCTCCCGCGACTGCAGGATCGGATCGCTGAGGGTCCATTGGATGGTGAGCTGCGCGTGGCCCAGCCGTACAAGCTTGTCGATGGGGATTGCTCGACGGGCGACCTTGCCGTAGCCGACGAGGACGTCGTCCAGGACGCGGATCGCGAGCGGCAGCTCGGTGTCGTCGTCCAGGATGCGGGTGGCGGCCTTCAGCTCGTTGATGACGGCCTGCATGTCCTCGCGCCGGGCCCGCACCAGCGCGGTATAGGTGACGTGCCGCTCCTGGGTGAGGTCCCGCCCGGCGTAGGCGCCATGCCGGGACGGGTGGGCGACGTTTCCGCTGTCGAGGTCGGGCAGGTCCCACCAGCCCTCCAACGTGAGCCACCGGTAGACGGTGCTGCCCCCGAGGAGGAAGCCGTTCCACTCGATCTGCCCTGGCCGGTCGATCTGGTCGCCGGGGTTGACCGGCACGCCGACCGTCGGGACCGGGATCACCGCGGTGGCGATCGGCGGGTCCGGGGTCATGAAGACGTTCTTGTACGCGTCCACGGTCGGGGCGGGGATCACCGCGGTGGCCACCACGGCGGCCGGGTTGACCGCGGTCGTGATGGCTCCGGTGTGGACGTCGGGGGTGGGGATCACCGCGGCGGCGGTCACCGCGGCGGGGGTGATGGTGCTGCCGACGGCCAGCGCGGGGGAGGGGATGACGGCGGCGGCGGTCACTGGGCTGGGGGTGACGGTGACGCTGACGGAGGTGATGACGGGCCCGAGCCAGTCCGTGTCGCTGGCGCCGACGTCGTCCACCCAGATGTTGCTGGCGGATGTCAGGGTGGTTCCGGCAAGCGCCCCGCAAACCTCCCAGGGCACGACCGCCGAGTGGGAGGCGCTGCCTGACACCGTCGCAGTGGCCGTCGTTCCGGCCGCCGCGTTGTAGAACCTGCCCTCCGCCGTGGATGACGTGCTGTTGCTGGCCCTGATCTCCAGGCGGCACCACGTGCCTAGCGGCAGCGTGATGTTCTCGGTGTCGATCGTGGATTCGGTCTCGCCGTTGAAGTGGATCAGCTTCAGGGTGGCGGACCCGGACGCAGGGAGGGTGACCCGGGCCTCCCACCAGTAGTAGCGGTCGCTGTCGTCGAACATCGCCAGCCACATGCTTACGTACTCGTCGCCGCTCGTGCGCTGGCCGATCCGGAAGTTGGTCCGCCCGTAGGCGTTGCCGTTCGCCGCCCCGTCCAAGGACAGATCCAGCTCCAACCCGGACGAGCCGGACTCAACCGCCGCCGAGCGGGTGCCGTTCGCGGCCTGTGCGGAGGTGTATAGCGCGCCGAAGGTGTAGTCGAACGCGTCACCGCTGGCTCCGCCGCTGTTGGCTTCGGTGATCTCCTGGCCGTTGACGCCGCCCTCGAACGAGTTCTGCAGCAGCAAGACGACCTCCTACGGGACGAGGTTCATCAGGCCGATCCCCGACGAGTGCCACGTGATCAGGAAAGTCCCGTCCTGCGTGCTCTTGGGGGCACCCCACCAGATGCCCAACCACAACCTGTTGCTCTTGGCGGAGGCGTAGACGATGCCGCCCTCGGAGGTGATCGTCGACTCGTCCCACTGGACGTTGTCGGCGTCGAACGCCATGACCCCGGACGAGCCCACCAGGGTCGGATTCGCGAGGGTGACGCCGCCGGCGGTGTACCCGGCCCCCGACGACTCCCCGCTGTTCCACGGCGACGTGCCATAGGCGGTGTCGCTGTCGTAGTTCGGGGTCACGCTCGACCCCCACAGGGCGAGCTTCATCCCGGACAGCAGGTTGATGCCGAGCTGCGCGGCCCCCCACTGGCCGACCTGCGCCGAGACGAAGTAACCACTCTTGGACCAGGCCATCAGCTGTCACTCCCCACGGTGCGGCGGGCCCGGGCGCGGGGTTCCCGCCCCGCCGGCTTCGGCGCGGGCGTGGCCGCGCGGGCGGCAGCATCCTGCGCGCCCGCCCGCAGCCACCCCCGCAGCTCGTACATGTCTCGCTGCGCCTGCTCATAGGCGGCCAGCGTCTCCGGTGTCGGGTCGGCCTCGTACGCCTCCCGCGCCGCGGCGAGCTTGTCCTGCTCGGCGGCGCACAGGTCGAGGATCTCGACCTGGTCGCGGAGGCGGGCGGCCTCCAGGCGGGCGCGCCCCTCGCGGCGGGACCGGGCGGCCTCCATGCGCGTGCGTGGGTCTCTCACGGCACGATCACCTGCCCGCTGCTCGTCCCGACCCCAACGACGGCCGGGGCGTGGATGTGCACATCCTGGTGCTCCCCACCGCGCTCGTCGGTGCGCTGAGTCGTGACGGCGATCGCCCCGGACTCGGTCCGCTCGGTCACGATCCGCCGGCGGCGGCCGTGCTCGTCGAGCGGCTCCCGCGTCCGGGCCACCGCCCGGTCGCCCTTGACCTGGATGCCCTTGCGGCGCAGGTGCTCGCCGTAGGTGATCCCCAGCGAGGGATCGAAGCTGGACATGGTGAAACCACCTCTCGTGGGATCGGGGGACGTCAGCCGCGTGCGCGGTACTTGAAGGCGAACTCGGCGCCGATCCGGCCGATGTCGGCCTCCTCGCGGACCACCGGATCGTGCATGTGAACGACGACGCCGCTGCCGGCCGATGGCTGCACCAGCCCGGGTGCGCCGTACTCGCCGCCGTACGCCGGCGCCGAGCTCGGCCCGGACATGGGCCCGGGCGTCAGGCCGGGCACGCGGGACGCCGTCGCGGCGGCCTTGCCGACGACCCCGGCGACGGCGGACACGGTCGCCTGCTGCTGGCCGAGGACGCCCTGAATGTAGCCGAGCATCGTGTTGTCGCCGATGCCCATGAACACCCGGCTGGGGCTCTTCACGCCGAGCTGCTTCTTCGCCGCATCCACAACCGCTTTCGCGATTTTCGCCATCATCGACTCGGTTTCCTTGAGCTTGCCTTCGAGGCCCTTCAGGAAACCGTCGCCCGCCTTCTTGCCCACGTCGTACAAGGCGTCCGCGCTATTCTTTCCCATCTGCTTGGACACCTTGTCGATCTGGCCCTGCGCCTTATTGATGGCTTTGATTTCGCTGCCGTCAGCGCCGACCAGCATTTCCGCCAGCGACAGACCCTTTTCCGGTCCGGCGTTAATGATCTGTGACAGGGTCGTCTTATTCAGGCCCGACGAGGCGAGCTTCTTGATGTCGTTCGCGAACTTCTTGATCTGGTCGAGCTTCGTCTGCAGCCCGGACACGATGTCGCCGGCCCCGTCGCCCTTCTCCAGGCCGAGGTTCGCCACCGAGGCGAAGTCGGTCATCTGCTGGGCGATCTGGTCGGCGTACCGCTTCGCATCGGCAATCGTCTTGATGATCTCGGCCCGCTTGTCCGCGAGGTCCTTGAGCTCGGAATTGTTCTTCTTGACCCACTCGACGAACGCGTCCGGCGCACCCTGGAGGTTTACGGACGTCGCGTCTTTCATCAGCTTCGCGAACTGCGCGGCGGTCATCCGGGCCCGGGGCTGCTCCTGCAAAATCCCGTGAGCGAAGCCGCGTACGGTGTTCATGCCGATCTCGGCGAACACCGTCGAGGGCGAGTGGATCCCGAGCAGGGCCTTAGCCCCGTCGATTGCGCTCTTGGCCACGCCCTTCGCCGCTTCCGCGGCCTTCCCGGCTACCGACTTGATCCCGTCGATCAGGCCCTGAATCATGTCCTTGCCGGCGTCGAGCAGCAGCTTGCCGAGGTCGCCCAGCTTGTCCTTGATCTTGCCCGGCAGTTCCTTCACCCAGTCGAGCAGGGCAGAGCCCTTTTCGCTGGCGGCCGTTTTGATTTTCTCCCAGGCTTCGGACGTTTTGGTCCGCAGACTTTCCCAGCCGGAGGAGAAGAATTCTCCGATTTTCCCGGGCAGTTCTTTCAGCCAGTCGACCAGGGCCGTTCCCTTTTCGGAAACGGTCGTCTTTATCTTTTCCCAGGCCTCGGACGTTTTTGTCTTCACGTCCTCCCACAGGCCGGAGAAGAACGGGCCCACGGTCTCGCTGAACCAGGACGTCACCTGGTTCCACTGCTCTGCCATCTCGTCCGGGCTCGGGAGGAACTTTTTGATCTGGTCGAGGACGAAACCGCCGACCGCGCTGAGCGCGTCGCCCCAGCTGCGCGACCACTTGTCCGCGCTCGCGGACGCCGTGTTGTTGAGGGTGTCGTCCGCGGTCTTGACGGCGTCCTTGAATCCGCCGACCGCGGTCTTCGCCTTATCCAAGTTCAGGGCGTTGATCGACTTCGCCATGTCCTCGGCCTTGGTCCCGAACAGGGCCACGGCGAGCTGGGACCGCTCGGCGGGATCCTTGACCCCGCGCAGCTTGTCCAGGATCTGACCCAGCGCGTCCCGGGCCTTCGGGCCGCCCTCGGCGAACGCCTTCTGCATGTCCTTCGCGTTCAGTCCGAGGGACTTGAGCGCCTTCGCAGCGGACATGTCCTTGACGCGGATGTCGAGCTCTTTCAGCGCGTCGGCGACGGTGTCGCTGTCCCTCGCGCCGGCCTTCAGGCCCTGGCCGAGCAGCCCAAGGGCGTCTTTCCCGTTGAGACCGAGATCGCGGAAGATGGTCGAGTATTCGTTGAAGGTGTCGAGCAGGTCTTCGCTCTTGTTGATGCCGGTCTGCTGGCCCCGGACGAGGATGTCGAAAGCCTCTTGGGCGTTCTTCGCGAGGCCGGTTTTCATCATCTGGCCGACGGCGCTCGTGACCTTCCCCAGGTCCTCGTCCATCACCTTGCCGGTCGTGATGGCCTGGCCGGCGGTTTTTTTGAGTGCGTCGTCGCCGAGCTTCGTCGCGCCGGGGACGTTCTGATAGACGCGGGCGAGGGCGTCGGTGACGTCCTCCAGGCTCTCGCCGTAGGCGTCGGCGTACAGCTCGCCCGCGATCTTCCCGAGACGCGCGGACTCAGGGCCGAACGCGCCGACCTTCACGCTCAAGGTCGCGAAAAGATCCTCACGTTCGATCGCCGACTGGATGCCCTCCATCAGCAGCCCGGCAACCGCGGTCCCGGCGGCCGCCCAACCGAGGCCCTTGAAGGAGCCCATCAGGCTCGATCCGATGCCGGGCATGCGGGACTTGCCGCCCTTGTCGAGCCCGTCGCCGAAGCTGTCGCCGGTCTCCTCGCCGCTCTTGCGGGCCTTGTCGGGCAGGCCGTCGAACGCCTCATCGATGGCGCGGTCGAGCTCGTCCGAGAAGCTGTCGGCCTCGTCGAGCATGGACTTGAGGCCGGCGTCGAGCTCGGACTCCAGGCGGTCGAGGTCGGCGATTGCCTTCGTAGGGTCGAGCCCGCCGGCGATGTCGGTCTCGATCTGCGAGAGGGCCTGGGAGACGGTGCCCTCGATCGACGACATGCTGCTGCTCGTCGCCGACTGGAGCCGGTCCAGGCCGCGACCGGCCTGGTCGACGCCCTTGCCGAAGCCCTTGTCCTCCAGGTCGATGAAACCGACCAGCTCGCCGATCGTCATGGTCACGGGAGGTCACCTCCCGTCTGGATCACAGGGTGCCGATGAATGCCCGAGCGTGCTCGCCGGCCAGCTCGATCGGCTGGTTATCGACGAGCCGCCTGTAGGCCGAAGACTCGGGGAGGAGCCCGGCGAGGTAGACCTCGAACTGGCGGTGCGTCAGGTTCGCGAGCTCGTCCCGTTCGAGCTGGTAGCGCGCGCGGAAGTCCGCTTCGATCGCCCACCAGTACTTCCGGCGCTGCCGTTCTTCCGGGTCGAGCTCTCCGCTTTTCCCTCTGAACCTTCCTTGACCAGCTCATACGCCTGCCGGAAGGACATCGCGCGGCCCTTGCCTTGTGCGACTCCCCACATCAGCACGACGCGGAGCTCCATGGGCGTCATGCCCGCGTCGATCCAGGCGTCGAGGACGTCTGCACCGAAGAGGTCCGCAAGGAGCGCCTTGAGGTCCTCGTCGGAACTGGAGGCTTTGAGCTGGTCGAGTCGCCGGTCGAACCGGATCGGCAGGTCGCGCGGCACCACGACCTCGATACCGCGGATGATCTCGGTCTTCGGGCCGCCGCGCTCGGCCTCTTCCTTACGGCGGATCTCCTCCCAGAACGCATCCCAGGACTCGAACTTTTCCTCGTCCTGGTCGTCCTGCTCGTCGATGTCGTCGTAGTTCTCGTCGCTCACGCGCCGCCCCCGCCGCCGGAGACCGCCGCGGTGGTGGTCTTCCCGGACTTGGTGATCGTCGCCGACCAGGACGCCTTGTCGTTGGTCGCACCGCCCTGCTCACCCAACGAGAACGTGCCCGTCCAGATCCGCCAGTTGGTGTCCATCGGGTGACGGAACCGGATCCGGCCCAGGCTGTCGGCGCCGAGCTTGTCCTCGCCGGCCATCTCCTCGACGCGGGCCCGGCCGGGCGGCAGCGCGCCCGTCGAGTCGTCCTTCATGAGCAGGCCCTCCAGCGCGAGGCTCGCGCCGCGCTGCATGATCTCCTGCTCGTAGGCGCCCTCGGAGTCGTTGTCCGTGACGTCGACCGTCTCCTCGTTCTCGCCGGGGTTGACGGTGATGGTCTGCAGGTTCTCGACCGGCAGCCAGGTGTCCGCGGTGTCGTCCTCGACCTCGACGATCATGTCGCGGGCGTTGATCCGCCTCTTCGCCATTTCTCACGCCTCCTGCGCGCGTTGGGGTGTCTCGTGATCGATGTCCATCCGGACGTTCACGGTGTACTCGTGCCGCCCGTTGCCGTCGGTGCCGATGTAGACGGGCCCGCCGTTCTGGCAGATGGCGAGCTGGAGCCAGGTCCCGTCGGGAGTGAGCTCGCGCATGCCGAGGCCGTGCAGGGCGTCGTACACGGCCTGCGCATCCTGCTCGGCAATGCGGGAGTCGGCCGCCGGCCCGCGCACCCGCACCTGCACGCTGAGCTCGTCCCACGGGTTCTTGCTGTCGGACTCGGCCCCGCCGTACCGGGCGACCGCCATGCACCGGTCCGGGGTCGACGGCAGCCTTGGGTGGAAGATCGTGCCGCCCGGGGCGTCAACCTCGTACGTGCCGAGGCCGAGCTCGGCCAGCAGCGTCGCGAGCTCCTCCAGCAGGGTCATGGCAGGCCCTTGCGGAGCTCGTCGGCGACCATGCCGAGCATCGCCGCCCGCTCGGTGTTCATCGGCTGTTCGAGGTATTTGGCCTGCCTGCCCGGGTCGTGCTTGAGTTCGAGGTTCTCGTGCTCCCGTACGGCGTAGTCGCCGTAGAACGACACGGCCCCGGTGAGCTTCGCCTCGTCGACGCTCGCGGTCGCGGTCTCGGTCAGGCTGCCGTACTCGATAGGGGCGATCGCGACCGCCTCGCCCTTCAAGTGGTCGACGGCCCGGCGCAGGCCTCGCGCGGCCGCCGCCCGCTCCGCCTTCCGGATGCGGTCGCCGTTCCACTTCACCCGGACGTACTTGCGGGTCATGTGAGCGTCACCTCCAGGTGGTCCATCCCGGGATCGGGCGGGCCCTCGCGGGTGGCCACCGTGATGACGAACGCGCGCCGGCCGGACGGCAGTGTCACCCGCGACTCGGCGGGGATGACCGCCCCCGGGTCGAGGTAGACCGTCGTCTCGGAGACCACCTCGTCCCCGGTGGCGGAGCGCACGAGCCGCCTGTTGTCCTCCACATAGCCCCGATAGGTGACGGCGTCGCCGTACAGCGGCCCGGCCGGGCCCGGCCCCTCGTACGGCTCGACCTCCACCTGGTGGCGCAGCATGTCCGCCGGCAGGCTCATCACGGCCCCCTTCGGGAGGACCGCACGCTGTGCACGCGTACGGCCCACCCGGCCCGGGCCAGCCGGCGCATGTCGCTGTCGGTCAGCTCGCCGGTCCCCACGGTCTCGGTGGTGAACGTCTCGGAGTAGCTGCCGAGCGTGCGGGAGCGCAGCGCGCCGGGGTTGACGTAGCCCCGCATCGCGACGTTCAGCACGACCGCGCGGACCTCGGGGGGGACCTCGGCCAGGCCGTGCGTGTAGGTCACGACGACCCGCTCCGCCCAGTTGCCGCCGCCGCGGCGTATCGCGCCGTCGTTGCACCCGCACGAGTTGGGCCCGGGCGAGCGGATCAGCTGGTGGCCGTGCCGTACGTAGTCCAGGCCCTCGACCAGCGTCACCGACGAGGTGCAGTAGTCGTCGTACTCGACCACGACCAGGGGGTGATCGTCGTCGACGATGACCGGCCACTGCGGAAGGTTCAGCAGCCGGTCGCCGCCGGTCAGCTCGACGGTGTCGGTTTCGACGGGGTAGATGTGCTGGCCGGTCGCCGAGCGCACCTGCGCGGAGGCGTCCTCGATGAGCGCCTCGGCCGCGAGCTCTTCCGGTGACCCGTCCTCGAAGGTGGTGCGGAGCCGTACGGCGAGGTCAGCCGGTTCGGCGAGAGGGAGGAGCGCCACGACGACCCCCTTTACTGGCTGCCGTACCGTTCGATCAGCTCGGGCTTGGTCAGCGCTTCGGCCTCGCCGGGGTCGGCGCCGCAGGCGACGGCGTAGTCCACCCAGGCCGCCTTGACGGCGGACTGCGCGGGCCGCTCCGGCACCTCCGGGGTGCCGGTCGGCGTCTCGGTCGACGGCTCCGTGGGCGGCTCCGTGGGCGGCTCGGTCACGCCGTCCTCGATGATGCCGAACACGGCCGGCACCTCGCGCAGCGCGGCCGCCAGGCCGGAGTCGGCGTCGACCTCGGCCTGGCCGTCGCGGAACCACACGATCCCCGCGCTGGTGCGGATCGGCCACTCTCCGGACGGGAAGCGGCCGCAGCGGAACAGGCTCATGGCTCAGGCCCCCGTGGGCGCGGTGACGTTGAGGATCTTGCCGTGCTTGCGCTCGTTGCCGTACTTCAGGCCGATCTCGCCGTAGATCTGCCGCTTCTCCGATGAGCCGGTCTTGGCGAGCTCCTCGACGAACAGGAAGCCCTTGCCGGGGATCGGCAGGAACCGGGGGGCGCACTCCTCCAGGGAGACGATCTGCAGCACGCTGGTCGGCATGTGCCGGTTCAGCATGAGGTTGAGAGTGCCGAAGTCAGTCTCGATCGTGGTCACCCGGACGCCGGCGATCGTCCGGCTCGTCTCCTGATAGTCCTTGTCGGTGATGAAGATCTTCGTGAGGGCCCGCTTCAGGGTGGCGTTGCTCATCAGGGTCGCGGTCTCCGACTCCTGAATGCCTCCGGAGGTCCACACGTCCTGCATGAGGTCGAGCACGATCGGCTCGGTCAGCGCGGTCGCCTTGGTGACCACGGCGCCGCCGTCGGTGGAGAACGCGATCGCGCTGCCACCCGGCTTGGACGCGACCTTGAAGGTGTTCGTCGCCGTCGATACCACGTAGTAGAGGGTGTCGGGCTTCAGCACACCGACCGCGCCGCCGGTGAGCGACGACACGATCACCGCGTCACCATTCGCGAGGCCGTGCGCAGAGATCGTGAACGACTCGTCGTCCGCCTCGATCGTCGCCGTGCCCACGGTGGTGCCCTTGGTGGCCACGTTCGTTGCGGTGGCCTGCAGGAGGCCCCGGGTACGGCGCGGCGTTGCGTTGCTGTTCGGGTTGCTGAACGTTCCCGTGATGAACGACTTCTCGACGTCGCGGGCGATCTGCTTCAGCGACTGCTCGATCTGCCAGTCCAGCTCGTTCATCACGGGGTTGGATCCGCTGACCGCGGCCGAGTTGGGGTTGTTGGAGCCGGTCGAGGCGAACTGGCCGGTCGCCGCGAGCTTGGTGTAGGTGACCTCGATCGACTCCTGGTGGACTTCCACCACGTTGTGCTCTTCGAAGCGGACCCGGTTCTCGGCGTTCGGAGCGTCCGCGCCTTCCAGGCGCTGCCGGGAGTCGTCGGCGTCGCGCAGGTCGTAACCCTGCCAGTTGAACAGGGTGGCGTTCGCGGCCTCACCGCCGGTCAGGCCGCCGATTGCGGACAGGAACGGGGTGTCCGTGGGGGTGACGGCGAACAGCTCGCCGACGTAGTTCGGCAGGCCGAAGGTGGTGCCCTGCCCGGTGATACCCGCCATGGGGTGTCCTCCCTACTGGAAGTCGGGCAGGCCCTTCGGCCGGCCCTGATGGTTACTTGCTGGGTTGCAGCATCAGCTGCGTCTTGAGCTGCCGGGCGGTCTTCCAGTCGCCCTTGGCCTCGGCCTCGCGGATCTGCTCCTCCAGCGACGGCGCCTGCTTGCCGCCGCGCGGGCCGCCGTCGCCGCCGCCCTCGAATCGGCGGCCGCCGCCGGCGGCGAGGTGCGGCTTGTCGGTGAGGAGCTTGGTCAGCGCGCCCTCGATCGCCTTGGCGTCGATCTGGCCGTCGTCGCCGAGGAACTCGTCGACCCGGGCCATCAGGCGCAGCCGGGCGTCTTCGGGGTCGGCGAACTTCCCGGCGGCGAGGACCTCGATCTTGTCGAGGACCCGGTCGCGCCGGACCTCGGCCAGGGCCTCCGCCTTGGCCTCGTCGCGGGCCTTCGCGACGGCCTTCTCCGTCTCGGACTGCTGCGCGGTCTGCAGCTCGTCGAACTTGCTCGCCTTGTCCTTGAGGTCCTTGTAGTCGGCGTACTTCGCCCGCTCGCGGGCGAGCCGTTCGGCGACGACCCGGTCAAGGTCGGCCTGGGTGAAGGTCTTGCCCTCGCCCTCGCCGGTCTGCCCGCCGTCGCCGCCCTGCCCCTGGCCTCCGTCGCCGGTTCCGCCGTCGCCCTCGCCAGAGCCGCCGAGGATGGGCCACACGATGCGGCCCGAGCGGGGCAGCACATCGATGGCGCGCAGCCCGGTACGAGGATGAATGGGCAGGTCAAAAGGCGTGTTCATGTGATCTCCGTAAGCCCGTCGGCAGTGCTACCGGCCTTGAGCGCGGCCGTGACGCTTCCCGCTGATCGCGGTTTGGTGATGCGTAGAACACCCGGTTTCGGGCGTGTCTCCGGACGAATCCGGACGATTTGGAACGGTTCGGGGCGTAGGGTCCGAGCCGCATGGTTCCTGAAAGCGAAACGGCCCCCTGCGCCAACAGGGAGCCGCTCTTATGTCCACTCCAGAAAGGACGAACGTGAGCGTACATCAGCAGCAGCCGCAGCAGTGGCCACCACAGCAGGGGCCGTACGGTCCCCCGACGCAACCGTGGATTGAGACCTCCGAGACGGCCGGTCCTCCCCGGCGCCCGTATCTGCCGCCGCCGCGGCCGCCGAGGCCGCCGGCGAAGAAGACCAGCCCGCTGACGGTCGTGCTCGTCGTCGGGGCGATCCTCCTCGTGGCCGTCGTCGGCACCGTGGCGAAGGTGGCCACCGAGGGAACGCCGTCGGCGAAGCCGAGCGCGACGGTCGCTACGGTTCCGGACTACAGCGTGGCCAAGACCCGCCGCAACGGCGCTGACCTGCTCGTCAAGGGAGCGACTGTCGAAAGTGCTCAGGCAGCGATCCGCGACTGGCTGGAGCGCAACGCGGGCGACCGCGACTACCTCACCGTGCAGGTCGTCAGGTCGGCGGACGCGAAGGTCTACGTGTGCAGCGCCGAATACGTCGCCGACGAGCGAACGGCCCAGATCAAGACCGGCGGCCGGATCACCGCAGACGACTACCCGACCACGGTCATGAACTGCCCTGATCCAGCTGGATCATGAGGTAGCCGTTCGACCAGCCCTCGGTGGCCAGCGCGCGGACGGCGTCGGCTTCGTCCCGCCCCGGGTGATCCCGCAGCCAGGACCGTACCGCGGCCACGGCCGACTCCCCGCCCGAGTAGGTGACCGCGCCGTTCTCGCCGAGCTCGGCGCGGGACACCTCGTCACCCGTACGGACAGACACGATCCGGATCACCGTCATGCCGGTCACCGTACCCCGGCAATGAGGTCCCGGCTGCCCTTCGCGTACCGGCCGAGCAAGTCGAGCATCCGCAGCGAGTAGTCCAGCCAGTGACCGCGGCCGATGTGCTCGAAGTCCGGCCGCAGCTCCTCCAGGCGGCGGCGCACCTCGGCCACGTCCGCCTTCGTGAGCGGGTTCGCCTTCGGCTTGTCGGTGTCGGGGTCCTTGTAGTGCGCGGCGAAATCGCTGTGCACCCACTCCAGCGTCGGCTCCATCCCCTGCTCGATGAACTCGCCGTACGCCATGCCGTGGTCGATCGGGATCAGGTCGCCGGCCTTGTCGAGCATCCAGTTCCCGGCGTTCCGGTCGACGTTGTTCGTCAGCAGGTCGAGTAGGCCGAGGACCTTGCCCCGGTCGGATCCCGGCACGCGGGTGAACCGGTCGCGCAGGCGCTGCAGCAGGCCGCCCTCCTCGGCCGTCACGCCGTCCTGCACGTACTCCATCCAGATCGTGCCGGCGTCGTTGCGGTACACCCGCGGCGCCTTGAGCCCGAGCTTGCGGGCGATCAGCTGCGCGGCGTGTTCCGCGGCAGCATCCTGCGACTCGGCCAGCCCGACCCGGGCCGCCTTCCGGATGGCCTTGCTGCCGTCGGCGAACGTCACGAGCTCGGTCTGCGCGGACGCGCCGCCCAGGCGGCGAGTCTCGGTGACCTTCTGCGTTTCGACCCGGCGCGCGAGGTCCTCCAACCCGTCCAGGCTCCGGTGGTAGGGGCGGGCCCCGACCGGCACGGCGTCCCTGCGCGCCTGCTCGGCCGCCTCGCGGCGGGCCCGTTCTTCGGCCTGCCGGAGGGCGGCCTGCTCGGCCGCCTGCCGGGCCTCCTCGGCCTTTCTGCGGACCTCGTCGATCGCCCGGCGGGCCCGCTCGACGTCCGCCTGCCGCGCCTGCTCGGCGCGCAGCGCCTCGCGTTCAGCGGCCGCCGCCTGGTCCACCTTCGCCACAGCCCGGGCCCTGCGCGCCGTCGACCCCTTGTCCAGGTAGCCGAACCGCTGCAGCAGCCGGATCGCCTCGTCGCGGTCGTCGCCGGCCTCGCGGTAGATCTGCTCCGGGGTCAGCCGGGGGATCTGCGACCGCCGGTAGCGGTCCCCGGCCTGCTTGGAGAGCTGGCCGAGCAGGCGGCCGGCGTGCCCACGGGAGGTCGTGCCCTCCGTCGTGATGGACTTGCCGCCCGCGGTGGTCATGCCGCGGCGGGCGTTGACGACCTGCCCGATGTCGGCGCCCTCACGGATCGCCTTCGCCCCCGCCTTGCCGAAGATCCGGTCCTGCTCCTCGGGTGACATGCGGGCGACCAGCTCGTCCGGGCTCGCCGGGGCGGGCGTGTCGTACCCGCGTCCGGGGCGGTGCACGCGGGGAACCATCGTGCAGTCACACCGCGGGTGCCGTTGGAAGCCCGTCGACCAGGTGTACTCGCGCCCGGCGAGGATGATGCACCGCGCGCACGCGGGCGAATGCACGACGCGCACGTACGTGACGAACTGCCGGTCCGCGGTCATCGCCACGCTGGTCGCGACGCGCCCGGCGTCGGCCGTCTCGGTGGCCATCATCCGGGTCAGCGCCGCCAGCCCGGCCCGGAGCGCCGTCCGGTCGTCGGCGCCGCCGGCGAGCAGCGCCACGGTCTGCACCGCGGGCATCAGCAGCATGGAGGCGAGGTCCCCGCCGTTCGCCGCCCTACCGGCGAACGCGGCCGGGTCGAGCGCTGCGGCGGGGGAGGGTTGGACGCCCATGCTCTGGGCGAGGTTGGCCACGTACGGCTGGGCGCGGGCCGCGGCCGCGTACTGCGCGGCGGCGAGCACCGCCGCGGCCTTCGCGACGAGCGGCCGCCACGTCGGGAGGACGGCCTTCGGATCGATCCGCTGCCAGAGCTCCTGCCCGGCGATGGCGGCCTGGCGGCCGAGCTCGGCTTGCGCCTGGTAGTGCGCGGCGGCGAGGTCCTCGGCAGCCATGGTCAGCCGCCCTGCGTGTCACCAGGCGGCGGCGGGCCGCCTGGGTTCTGACCGTCGCCCTGCCCCTGGCCATCCTCGGCCTCCGGGTCCGGCTTGGGCCCGACGAGCGCCGCAAGGTCGCCCGCGAGGATCCGCGACGCAGCCTGATCGCGCATCCTGCTCCACCGCTCGATCTCGTCGACGTCGGCGCCGTACCGCTCCCACAGCGCCTCGTCCGGGACGCCGATGCCCTTGAGCTTCACCAGCGAGTCGACGAGCTCGGCATCGGAGCGGGACTCGGGGTCGGCCCACAGCACGGTGCCGGTCTTGATGGCCTTGGCCCGGGCCTCGTCGTTCTGGGCCAGGGCGACGAGCCGCCACATCTCGCGGATCGCCTCGCCGAGGTACACCTGCCGCTCGCGCACCCGGGACACGAGGCCGGTCTCCGCCGCCTTCAGGGCGTCGGCCGACATGTTGGCCATCTTCCCGATCAAGTAGTGCTGCGGGGTGCGGGTCTGCGCGGCGATGTGCCCGACGGCGACCTCGATCACGTTCGTGTAGTTGGCCAGGTCGGCCGCGGACCACTCGCCGATCTTCGCGTTCGGGTCCTCCAGCCACACCACGCGGTCGACGGCGTACTTGGCCAGGTCGACCGGCTCGTACCCGACGACTTCCCCAACCGCGTCGACGATGGGCTTCTTCGGCACGTCGGTGCCGAGGATGACCCGCTGCGGGAACGCCGCGAAGTCCGAGGCGGTCAGCAGGTGCGACCACAGCAGGTTCACGGCGTCCTGCAGCGGGATCACGTTGCGGATCTCCGACACAGGGTCCTTGGCCAGCCTGGAGCGGTTGGGCAGCTCCACCATCGGCACGACGCCCATGGGGTTGCGCATCGGGTTCGGCTCGCCAGGCACCTCGCGCAGCTTCCAGCCCTCACCGGCCATGCTGACCGTGCCCGCCACGGCCAGCCCGGACTCGGTGCGGCCGTTCACCACCGGCACGCGGAACGCGGGCTTGACGAACTTCCACACCTCGTCGGGCAGGTAGAGGGTGGCGTACTCGTTGTCGTCGTCCCGCCACCGCTTCAGCGCGGCCCGCCGGCGGCGACGCGACCCGGGCTCGTACCCGACGATCGTCTCGCACGGCGCCTCGAACGTGACCTCCGGCGTGTCCTCGTCGTCGAGGTTCCCCCACACGAGGACATGCGTACGGCCGGCGGTCAGGGTGTCGACGAACGCCAGGCCGGAGTCGGCGTCGAGCTCGTTCTCCTGCCAGACCCGCCGCGACTCGGCGTCCGCGATCGCGTCGGTGCCGGTGCTCAGCCGGATGCCGCGCACGGTGAGCCGCTCGGCGACGGAGTCGACGACCACCTGGCACCAGTTGTCGGCGAAGTAGGTGAACAACCCGCCGAAGTACTGCTGGAACTGCGGGGAGGCGAACAGGAGGTTGTGCTCGCCGTCGTAGTACGCCTCCGCCCGCGTCTGCTCGTCCTGCCGGCGGTCCAGTTCTCGGGACAGCTGGTCGAGTAGGGACAGCGCTTCGGCCGATGTCGCCATGTCGCCCCCTCTCACGCGGTGTGTGCCTGGTAGGTCTTCGGGACCGGCCGCCGCAGGTAGCCGTCCAGTCCGATCACGCAGGCCGCGATGCCGTCGATCCGCGCCTGGCTCTTGAGCCGCTCCGGCTTGACCAGGCGCAGGTTGTCCTGGCCGTCGTCCTTGACCTCGACCACTGACGCCATCCACCGGGCGACGGGGTTGCCGCCGTGGCGGATCCGCCCCGGCGTGGCCTGCTCGCCGGTCCGGCCGAGCAGCCGCTGCAGCTCCTTCACCGCGGGCGACTGGCCGTAGAACGTCTGCGCCACCGGGACGACCTCGACGCCCTTCAGCTTGGTGTCGATCTCCTGCACCATCTGGCCGGCGAACATCCGGTCGTAGGAGATGCGCTGCATGTCGACGCGGCGGCAGTCCTTCAGCACCTCGTCGCGCACCGCGGTGTAGTCGATGACGTCGCCCTCGGTCGCGGTGATCCAGCCCTCGCGGATCCACCGCGACAGCGGCACCTGCAGCTGCCGCTCCAGGTCCTCGACCCGGTCACCGGGCACCCAGAACCGCCAGAACATCTCCAGCTCGACGCCGGGCTGCCGGGACTCCACGCCCATCCACCAGGCGGTCAGGTCGGACACGGCGGACAGGTCCAGGCCACCCCACGCGCGGCGTACGCGCGCCCGCTCCAGGTCGCACATGCCGGCCAGGGAGTCCCACACGCGCACGTCGATAAGGCGGGACTGGCCGCGCATCCTGCGGTTCAGGTGCAGCCGGCAGAACGTCGGGAAGTAGCTCGGCGTCGTGCGGGCCTTGTTCGCCTCTTTCCGCAGGTAGCGGACGGTGGGGGAGACGCCCAACCCAGGGTTGGCCTTGCGCCAGGTCTCCTCGGCGAACGGGTCGTCCTCCTCGGCGGCGGCCCAGATCACGCCGAAGTGCGAGGGGTCCTCGACGACGTTGTCGGCGACCTTGCGGGTGTAGGAGTGCTTCTCGTCGTAGATGCTGCCCTCGTCGCCCTCGTCCGCCGTGGTGATGAAGATGATCAGCGGCTGGGTGCGGGCGCCGGTGCCGGTCTCGATGGCGTCGACCAGGTCCCGCTTCTTGTGGACGTGCACCTCGTCGATCACGCCGCCGGACACGTTGAGCCCGTGCGCCGCCTCGGCGATCCGCGACAGCGCGCGGAAGATTCCGCCGGTCTTCGGCACCCGGATCACGTCGGCGAGCGCCTGGATCCGCGCCCGGGCCGCCTTCGACGTCGACGCCATACGCTTCGCGTCGTCGAACACCCGGCGGGCCTGCTCCAGCGACCCGGCCGCCGCGTACACCTCGGCGCCGATCTCGCCGTCCGCCAGCAGCAGCACATTCGCGATCCCGGAAGAGATCGTGCTCTTGCCGTTCTTGCGGGGAACCTCGACCCAGACCGCGCGGATGACCCGGACGACGGCCTCCACCTCGTCGTCCCAGTACACCCACCCGAAGACGGGGGCGATGACCCACACGACCTGCCACGGCGCGAGACCCTGACCGAGCCGGAACGGCAGGCCGGCCCACCGGCCCTTCGTGTGCCGGAACGCCGCCAGCGCCTTGAGCGCCTTCTGCACGCGGCCGACGTCGAAGTAGGCGCCCGGCTGCCGGTCGGCCTGGAAAGCGACCACCAGCGGACGAGCCGCGATCGCCTCGTCGATCTGGTCCTCGGTCAGGCCGAGCTCGATCAGCGCGTCACGCGGTACGGGAAGCGCGACCTCAGTCGAACGGGTCGTCTTCATCGTCGCCCCCGTCTGGCGGCGTCATCCCCGCCCGGGCCGACGGCGACAGACCCAACTCCCGGATGTAGACCTTGAGCTGCGCCCGGTACTGCGACGCGATCGTGGTCGCGCCGTTCTTCTGCCAGCCGCGCTCGCCCTCCATGAGCAGCCCGCGCACCGACAGCTCCCGCTCGCACTGGTCGAGCCGGGCGACGCAGATGCAGTAATCCAGCAGGAGGTGCGCGTCGACCTCGGCCAGGCCGGCGGTGTGCCGCAGCACCGGCACGACCCGGCGCCACTCCCGCCGCGCGATCTCGCGGGCCCGGCGGTTCAGCGCCTGCTGCGTCTTGTCGCGGACGGCGGGAAAGGTGTCCTGCCAGCGCGGCTCGCGCAGCTCGGCCGGCGGCAGCTTGACGCCGGGGTTGATGGGCCGCTTGCCGGGGTTGCCCTCGCGGACCACCGAGAGGGTCGGGCGCTTCCGATGGGGGTCAGCCACGAGACACCTCACTCTCCGTGGTCGGCGCGGCCCCGCGCAAACCCTTCCAGTTGCGGCGCCAGCGATTCGCCTCCCCCGCGTTCCGGCCCCCCGGGCCGGAAGGGGTCATCCCCCACCCCGTGACCTGCGACGATGCAGGGCAATGCTCTGACCTGCATCAACGCGAACGTCACGCAGAGTGATGTGCCTCTTGTGCGAGGAACTCGGCCATGACCTTGACGTGGCGCGCGTCGGCGAGCGCGTTGTGCTCGTTGCCCTCTGCTTGCTTGGGCATGGTGGGGTTGCCGAGCCTCATGCATTCCTGCTTGAGGTCGTTGGTCCACATGGGCACGCCGTCGGGTAGGTCGATCATGCGTCCCCATAGCTGGGCTAGGGCGACGTGATCGTATGCGCCGTACCACGCCCACAGCTCAGGCTCAGGCGTGGCGAGGATGAACGCCTGGACCATGCGAGCGATCTGCGCACGGGAGCGTACGTCTGGGTGGTCAGCGTCGAGGTGGCCAGGGCCGCACGCACAGCGCACACCTGGCCTGTGCTTGTACGTGGGCAGGGATGGCCACACGTGCTCGACGAGCCAGGGGTTGGCGAGGAGCTTGGCCTGGTCGAACTCGGAGGAGATGGCGTACAGCTCGCGGCCATCCTCGGCCACCATGCCGATGCTGACGAGGTCGATCGTCTTGCCGTCCTCGACGAACTCCGTGTCGTAGTAGATCCGCACAGGAGGTCCTCAGCTCAGCGCCGTGACGATAGCGCGGAACAGCTCGTCCTTGGCGCGCTGCTCCGACGGGAGATCAGCGTACGGAACGAGGCAGGGGTGCGTCTTCGCCTCGTCGTCCTTCGCCTCGCCGTACGTCCAGCCGGTCGCCCACTTCGCTTCGCACCAGGCTTCGTGGAGCTCCTCGGGCGTCGCTCCGCCTCGGGCCTCCTCGACGCCGGCGATCGCGGATGCGCGCTGCCACTCGGGCGCCTCGTCCCAGGCCGGGGAAGGCGCGGGGTCGCCGGTGGCCAGCTGCAGGGCGCGATTCGCTTCGTGGCAGATGCGGGCGACGTCTTCGACTGGCAGGGCGAAGCGCTCCGTCTTGATGGCGGGCTGGCGGAGGCTGCGCTCCAGGTCCCGCCTGAGCGCGGCGTAGGACCCAACCTTGACCTCCGGGACGCTGAACGTCAGCGGCCTGGACGACGACGAGTGGGCGAGCGCGGCGCACAGCCGCGTCCAGCCGTCAGCGATGCCCACGTAGGCGCCGGCCACGTCGGGGATCTGGGCGTACTCGGCGGCTTTGGCGAGGGTCTCGGCGGCCTTCTCTGCGGCCTGCTCGGGGGTCATGAAGGTCTTCTCCAGGGGGGTTGAAGGGGGTGAAGGACAGCCCACGAGATTGTTGATCAGCATCAGACGCGCGCTCTGGCCAGTGCCACCGCGACAGTGATTCCCCACACGGCGTCGTGTGCCCTGTGGACCTGCTGCCACAGTTCGCGGCGTCGGGCTTCGTCGGCCTCGGCCCAGTGGTCGCGCATCTGGTCGACGGCGTGGACGAGGGCGCGCACGGGGGCGCGCACCTCAACCGGGAGCGATGCGAGCTCGGCGGGCTCGCCGGGGGGAGCCTCTTCGGCCTGCTCGGGCGTCATCAGGACTTGTCCAGGGCGGCGCGGACGAAGCAGTCCTTCGCCTCCAGCAGCTTGCGCAGGCCGGTGGTGAGCTCGGGCCCGTCGGGCAGCTGCTCGATCATCGCCTCAGCGAGTGCGTGGCACGGTCGACTGATCGCCTGCAGGTGCGGCGGCAGGTGCTCGAAGTCGAAGTAGCGGGCGATCTGGTTGGTCGACGGGTGTCGGCCGACGAGCTGCATGGTGCCTCCGTGGGGTTGTGGGGTTGACCTGGTCCGTTCGCTACCGAACCCCGGCGGCAGCGGACGGACCAGGAGATCGGGGGGCGTTACCGGGCGTTCCAGCCGCCGGGCTGGTCGCGTGCGGTACGGCGCGCGTGGCACGGCTGCGACATGGCCCGCAGGTTGTCCCAGTCGTGGCCGCGTGGCCCATTCGGGCCGAGGCCGTCGATGTGGTCGGCGTGCTCGGCCGGCGGCCGCTGGTCGGGCGGGAGCTTCACGCAGTCCTCGCACTCGCACAGCGGGTGCTCGTCGAGGAACTCGCGGCGCGTGTTCTCCCAGCGCGCGTCGTAGCCCTTGGCCCGGGCGCTGCCGCGCCTGGTCTTGTGGTCGGGGCAGGGCTTGCGGTGGGGGCAGCCGGGCCGGCTACAGGGCGGCGGCAGACGGCGGGGCATCGCGGCGGTGGGCGATGATCTCGTCGGCCTGACCCGGCTCGTAGGTGTCGAACCACTCCAGGACGTGGCCGGCGAACTCGGGGGGCCGGTGCGCGGCCGCGCGTTCGAGGCATGTGGCCTGGTCGGTGTTGAGCAGCACGACTCGCACGCCGAGCGCCCGGTAGCGTCGGCGCTCGGCCGCTGTGGGGGCGCACAGGATGATCCACGCCGCGCGCACGGGGGTGGGCCGGCTGAACAGCCGATCGAGGATCGCGTCGCGTGCGTCGTAGGCGTACGCCTTGAGCTGCTCGGGCACCGTGTGATCGTCGGCGCCGCCGAGGGCGGTGATCAGGGCGTCGAAGTCGACGACCAGGTCGCCCGGCTGCCGGTGCTGGTCGACGTAGGTGTTCTTGCCGGCGCAGGGCGGCCCGCATACGAGGGTGACCGTGCCGCGTGGCAGGGGCCCTCGGGCGGCCCGGGTGCGCTGCTTGATCATGCCGTAGGACATCTGGTCACCTGCCCTACCGTTCCGGGTCGCCAGGGGCCGGGTACGCGAAAGCCCCGCTCGGTGGCGGGGCTCTGACCTGCGGGCATAGTTGTCCTCGCAGGGTTTCAGCGTGACAGGTTGCGGCGATCTTCGCAAATCCGCTGGTCAATGGCGGTTTCGGGGACCTGGGATGGCCCGGGCCGGGGCCCGGGCCTGGCGGGGCTACCAGAGGCTGATGCTGATGCAGTGCTTCCACTGGTCGCCGTACCAGAGGGCGGCGTCCTGGTCCTCGGTGGTGAGGGTCTTCTGGTTCTCCCAGGGGACGATGCGGACGTCGGTGCACCGGGCGAGTTCCCGGAGGGCGCGGTCCTGCTCGTCGCGGGGGAGGTCGGCGAGGGCGCGGCGGATGGCGGTGAGGCTCACCCAGGAGCGGCCGGTTTCGGCGGCGAGGCGGGTGTAGGCGTCGACGATGCGGGCCTCGGTGGCGATGGTGATCATTGGTGGCTCTCCTCTCGATTTCGATACTGAGTATCGTAATCTCCTTCTGAGGATTACGCAACAGAGTTTCGCTACTTTTTTTCGCGCCTCGGTTTCGCTACCCTGCCGTGCATGAATGAACTCACCGCCGTCGCCACCGCGAGCGAGCGTTACCTCGCCAGCCAGGCCGCCGCCGACGCCGACAAAGAAGCCCTCTTCGCCGCCTGGGTGGCCGCCGTGCAGGCTGGGCGAACGCCAGAGCAGATCGCACAGCACTGCACCTTCACGGCCGCCTACGTGCGCCGCATCGTGCGGGAGCGGGGGGCGCCGCCGCTGCCGCGCGGGCCCAAGTCGCGCAAGCAGCCGGCCGAGTAGCTTCACCGCCGCGCCCGGATCGTCCGGCAGGTCCCGTGTGCGCAGTCGGCGCACGCGGGCCCGGCCGGAACGGGCACGTCGGCGACCAGGTCGAGCACGTCGCCGACGCGGTACAGCGGTACCCAGCGCCCGCGGCCGTCGCGCTGGGTGCCGCGGGCGTGCAGCTGCCCGCGGTGGGCCCACTGCCGGATCCGCTCGGGGGTGACGGGACGGCCAAGGCTGGTCACGGCCCGGGCGATCTCCGTCGCGGTCTCCAGCACGTCCTCGGCGGCGTCCAGGAGCCACTCCCGGCGCTGGTGCACCCGGTAGTGGGCGCCGCAGGCCTTGCAGGTCACCCAGGCCGCTCCGGGGGCCGCGTAGAGGTCGGCCCCGCAGGGGGCGCCGCCGTCGAGCTCGCCGGCGCACGGCCCGACGTACACGCGGTCGCCGAGGGGTGCGACGGCGGCCTCGGCGTGCCGTACGGCCGCGGTGAGCTCGTCGACGGCTTCCGGGCCCTCGGGCAGGTGCCGGAGAGTCTCGGTCCGGTAGGCGAGCCACTCGGCCATCGCGGGCAGCGTGTCGGCCGGCGGGTGGTGGTGGGCGAGGTCGTCGAGGAGGACGCGCACCCAGCCGGTCAGGGTGTTGCGCAGCACCCAGATGGCCTCGCTCGCGGCGTAGCCGAAGGCGAGGGGCTGCTCGTCGCCGTGGCGGCCGCCGCTGCCGCCGAGCTTGGCCTGCCGCGCGAGCGCGGTGTCGAGCTCGTCGACCAGGTCGCCGTCGACGAGGCGGACGAGGTGCTCATGCAGGTGCCAGGCGCAGGCGGGGCAGACGTAGGCGTGATCGGGGACGGGGCGGCCGCAGCAGCCGCAGCGCACGAGGACGGCCACGTCAAGCCTCACCGTCCGCCGCGGCGTGGTTGTACGGGCTGCGGGCGAGCGGGTGGCACTGCTGGCAGCGGGCCATGGTGCCGCCGGGCAGCTCCATGAGCCGGGTGCGCATGTCGCAGTAGCCGCACCAGGCTGGCGTCTGGCGGCCGCGCGGGGGTGGCTGCTGGCCGGTGTCGGGGGGCAGGAAGTCGGCCGGGCGTTCGGTGATGGCCCGGGTGACGTAGGCGACGCGGCTGGCGCGTACGGTCCGGCCGGTGAGGATCTGCTGGCGGACGCGTGCCGCCCACTCGGGCGGCACGGTCTGCCCGGTGTGTTCCTGGAGGAGTTCGATGATCGCGTTGTCGATCGTCTGGTCGTCGTCGGGTCCGTTCGCGCGCGCGTTACGGCGAGACGATGACTGACTAGTAGTACCGTCCCAGTCCTTCGTCCCAGTCCCTTCGGGACTGGGACTGGGACTGGGACTGGGGGGATTCGCCCCCGAATCGCTACCCGACTCGGGTACCTGATCGGGGGGGCGATTCGCGGGGCGAGTCGGGGGGCGATCCTGTTTTGCCTGGCAGAACCCGCACTTGGGGTCAATTCGGCCTTTATCCACATGCCAGCGGCGGTGATTTCCGAGAGCTCCACCCGATGCCATCTTGGAGCGCCTGGCGATCGCCTCGTCTCGGGTCTGATTCCGGGGCGATCCGTCGGCGTCCGCGTGCCACTGGTGGAACTGGTAGCCGCCTCGGCTCCGCTTCCACAGCCCCGCGCCGACGAGCTCCTTCGCCAGCTCGACCTGGCCGCGCGACAGTGACGGGAGCACGTGGTCTGGGACGAAACCATCGGTGAGATGTTCGTTCGACCACGAGCCGGCCACGGTCCACAGCCCGATCGCCGCGAGCGAGGCAGCCATCTGCTTGGGGTGGGAGTGGAACGAGTCGTCCACCGGGAAGTAGGGCATTTGCTGTGTGCTCCCCCTAGAAGTGCGTGCAGGGCGAAGGCCCGCCCGGCGCGGGTCGGTGTGGCCGGGCGGGCCGCGGGGTGATCTACATGTGGCCGTGGTCCTCCTACTCGCGCCGGGTGAGGGCCTGCTTGGCGGCGTGGTACTCCTCGGTGGGCGGGCGGCCGGAGGAGTAGTTGGGGTGGCGCCAGGCGCCGATCACGTCGCCGGGCCGGGAGTCGTCCTCGGCGGCGACGGCGGGGAAGAGGCGCAGGATCCGAGCCCAGGGCCAGCCTTGGTGTTCGAGGTGGCGGAGGACCTGGAGGATGTCGCCCTCGCGCCAGTCGGGCCGGGTGCGGGCGAGCAGGCGCAGCAGCTCGTCGGTTGCGCGGCGCGGCTCACTGGGCACGGACGCCTCCGAGGATGGCGCGGGCCACGGCAAGCGCCATCCCGGTCGCGCCGGACGGGGCTCGACCGGGGCCGACGAGATCCCAGGTGATCGCCGCCACGTCGAGCAGGGCGGCGAGCGGCTCGGCCCAGGCCGGGTTGGCGAACGCCATCCAGGCCCAGTCGGCGTCGGTGACATACACGCCGTCGCCGCCGCCGTCCGGGTAGCTCTTGGCGACGTCGGCGGCGTAGCGCGAGTCGCGCTCGGTCTGCCCTTCGGAGAGCATCCAGCGGGGGTACAGGTCGCAGTCGGCGACGAACCACGGGCCGCGCGTTGTGCCCTCGGCCATCTCGCGCAGTTTCGCGGCGGCCGTGCGGAGCTCCTCGGCGGGGGTCTCAGTCATCGACGCTCCCGAGCGCGGCGGCGAGCGCGGCCGCGGTCTCCTCCGCGATCGCCGCCTCCTCCGCGTGCCGCTTCGCGTCCAGCTCCCGCAGCCCGCCCTCGCCGAGCAGCATGAACGCGTGCGCCTCCTCCTCGTCGGCCGGGCGCACGACCACCGCGGCGCCCGGATTCGCGGCCAGGACCAAGGCGAGCTCGCGGGGGAGGTCCTCACTGTCCAGGACGCGCAGCTCGTGCTCGGTGGCCACGAACAGCCGCCAGTAACGGTCGTCGTAGACCGTCGGGACGATCTGCATGTCCGCGTCGTAGAGCGCGTCGCAGACGACGCCGGCGTCGACGCTGGCCCCGTCCAGGGCGTTGCGGATGGCGTCGTGCAGCCCCTGCACCGTGGTGATCGGCATTAGTCGTCCCCCTCGGCCACGGTCTGGTGCAGGATGCGCAGCTGCCGGTTGGCGTCCTCGGCCGAGTGGATCTCGTCCAACGTGCCGCTCGCGGTCCGCAGGCGGTACATGCTCTGCTGGGCGCGGCGCAGGTGGTCCTCCTGGTCGCGGGTGGCGATCTCCAGGCCGGTGATCCGCAGGTACGCCGCGGGGGCCGCCTCGACGTCGGGGGTGACGTCGACGCGCTTCACGGAGGTGAGCTCGACGATCGCGACGACGTTGTTGCCGAGCTTGCCGAGGCGGGCCTCGTACGGCTCCAGCAGGCGCTTGATGGCCTTGGTGAGCTTGGAGTCGAGCTTGATGTCGGGCACGGGTTAGCCCTCCTGGTGGTCGATGATGACGACGCCCGGGTGCTGGGCGCGGCGGACGTTGAGTGCGGCGGCCGCTTCGGGCGTGAACAGGGCCTGGCGGTCGGGGTGGCCGAGGTTGGAGGCCAGCACCTTCGCTACGCATGCGCAGGCGTCCCACTCGCGCTTGGTGAGGTGGCCAGCCTCGTCCTTCTCGGTGACGGAGACGATCACGGGGCGGCAGGTCACAGGGTCACGACCCCTCTCGTCTTGCTGGCGCGCATGCGGCGACGCTCGTATGCGGTGGTGCCGCCCCAGATGCCGTACTGGCCCAGGGGGTTGTTCAGGGCGAAGTTCAGGCACTGCCTACGAACCGGGCAGGCTGCGCAGATCGCGAGCACGTCTGTGGGGGATGCATGCTCGGGGAAGAACCACTCGGGGTCCACCCATGGCTCTTTGCAGCGCGCTCGCCGATGCCAGTCGATCTCCCGGCTCACAGGGTCACGACCCCTCGCGTCATGTCGTTGATGCGCTGCGCGAGGCGGGCGTTGGTCTCCTGCGTGCGGAGCATCTCCTCCCGCTCCCCGAACGGCGTGCCGTCGCGCAGTTGCCGGGTCAGGGACGCGATGCGGGCCTCGTACTGCTCGGCCTGCTCCTTCAAGGCCCGGTCGGCCTGCGCCAGGTCCTCGCGCAGCATGTCGGCGTGCTCGTGGAGCTGGTCGATCAGCACCTGGCAGCCGCAGGGGGCCTCGTCCTCGTCCTCGTTCGCCATCGCGTCGAGCGCAGGGGCCGCCTCCGGCCACTGCCACGGCCAACGCCACTTCATGAGACTCTCCAGATCTGGATTACGGCGCCCGGCCGGTCGAGGGCGAGCGGGTGCCCGGGGTAGAACTTGCGGACTCGGCCGTCGACGACCTGCGCGTCGTCGGCCCAGACGGAGGCCTGCGTCAGCGCGTCGCCGATCGCGCGGCCGTGGTGGTCCCAGTCGCCGGAGCTGCGCGTCACGGGCAGGGCCCGGGGCGAGGCGAGCGGCGGCAGGGTGACGGTCATCAGGACCACGTACGCGCCCTTGAGGCGCCCGTGGTCCTTACGGGGCACCCCACAGGTCACGCACGGCCCGGAACGGCCCTTGCGCTCCCTGGTGGGCGGCCGGTGCTCATGCGTGCCGAGGACATCCATCGCGGCATCCCGCACGGCGGCGCGCCACGGCCGCAGGGCCTTGTCGTTGCTGTAGTAGCCGCGGCCGCCGCCGTTGTAGGAGATCGCGCCCTGCGGCGCCGGCGTGCCGTATGCGGTGATCGTGATGAGCGGGGCCCCGGAGGGCGCGGTGTAGGCCGCGCCCTCCGAGGTGACGAGGTCGAGCTGCCTCACGTGCCGCTCCCGCGCTTGCCGAGGTGCTGCAGCCGCTTCTCTTCGACGATCACGCGCATGCTCTGCCGCTCGATCGTGTGGCCGCAGGTGCATGTGGCCTCGTAGCCGGCCGCGCCGGGGCAGTCCTCGCCGAGGCGGGGCCTGCCGTCCGGGCCGAACCTGTGCGTGCAGGTGGTGCCGTCGGCGTGGACGCGGCGGATCGGGCAGCGGTGGCGCGTCGGGCGGTCGTCACCCATCGGTCTTCACCACCTGCAGCACGGGCCGGTCGGCCGGCTCGATCGCGCCGAGCTGCTCCATGAAGCCGTGGAGCTCGGCCGCCGCCATGCGGTAGTTGCCCGCGTGGCCGAGCCCGTTCCACGACTCGGCCAGGCCGAGCGCTCCGATGCGGAGGCGGGTGGCGTAGTCGAGCGCGGCGCTGCGCTCGTTCACCGCCTCGGCCGCCTGGGCGCGCAGCTCGGCGATGGTGCCGGACATCGCGCCGATCTCGGCCGCCTGGTCGGCGATGATCCGGCGCAGGTCCTCAACTTCGGCGTGGTGATCGAGGAGCAGCTGTGCACGGGACTTACCGAAGAAGCCCATCAGCCCTTGCCGCCCTTCTGGGCGTCGCGCCAAGCCAGCAACTCGGCGACCGGTGAGCGCACCGGCTCGGCGAACGCCGGGTCAACCTCGGCAGTGAGGTATTCGGCGAACCCCCGCGCCTCCTGCTCCTCACCGAACGGCCCGTAGATCAGCTGTGCGCCTCGGTCTCCGAACGGCAGTCTGACGATCCACATCATCAGAACCCGCCCTCGGGCCTATTCACCGGCGGCCAGTCGTCGCCCCAGCCCTCGTCGGCCGGCGGCGCGGGCGGCTCTTCCGGGTCGCGCGGCGGCTCGGGCTGCTCGCTCTTCTCCTGGCCCTGCTCCGACTGCCCGTTCGGCTCGTCGGCCGGCTGCAGGGCGGGGCCCTCCGGCTCGTCGACGACCTCGCCGTCGACGATGTCCTCGGGCAGGACGACGTCGGCGAGGTCGATCTCGCCCGCCTCGTTCTCCCGGCCGATCAGGTCACGCAGCTCCGGTGAGGACGGCACCCAGTCGGCCAGCCGGCGCACCGCGGACTTGCGCCACATGGCGTCGAAATCCGTGTGCCACGTCGAGTTGCGCTTGCCGTTGGACTCGGCGAACGCGTAGTTCTTCGACCGTTCGTCGCGGATCTTCTCCGCGTCCTCCCGGGTCAGGAACACGATCTTCGAGCGGGCGCCGGACTTCATGGTCGCGAACGCGTACACGAGCACGGGCTTGCCGCGGTCGCCGAGGAGGTTCGGCTTGTGCCGGAAGCCGCCGCCGTCGCCGATGCTGTAGTCCCACTCGTCGTTCTCGTGGATGAACTCGGCCGTCACGCTGGCGACCTGACCGGAGCGGTACATCAGCTCGACCAGGCCCTGCCACTGCGCGATGAACGTCGCCTTATCGCCCATGGGCACGATGGCCGCCTGCTTGGTGCCAGGCTCCAGGCCCAGCCGGGCGGACTCCATCAGGGCGGCCAGGACGCTCGACGGGTCGCAGTCCAGCAGCTTCGGGCTCTTCTGCATGCAGGTCAGCGCCATGCGCAGGAACCGGTCGACGCCGATGTGCTTGGGCAGTGCCATGGCGAACTGCGGCTTCATCTGCTGCATGAGCGCGCGGGCGTTGGCGGTCTTGGCCTTGATCGCCAGTTCCTTGCTCGCCTTGCCGGTCTGGCGCTGGCCGCGGCCGCCGTTGCGGCGCTCAGCGACGCGGCCCCTCAGATCGTTCGTCACGCCTTACCTCCGGGGATACGCAGCACGCGGGCGCGGCAGGCCCGGTACTCGTCGGGGTGGTTCGTCTTGATGGCGTCGAGGTCGAGCACCTCGACGGTCTTGCGGCAGCGGGCCGCCAGCTCGGGGAAGCGCTGCTCGAACTGCTTGGTGGAGAAGGTGCCGTTGCGCTTCCACGTCACCGCCGGGTCGCCGCCGATCACGCCGACCTCGGCCGGGCCGAGCAGATCCTTGAGCTGGTTCTCGACGGCCGCGAGGTCCTCCTCGCTGGCCTTGATCTGGGCGCGGATCTTCTCCCGCTCCGCGATCAGCGCGGTGGTCGTGGCCGCGTCCACCGCGGTGATGGAGTCCGCGGCGGTCTCCCACAGGCGGGCCATCAGCTCGGTGTTCGCTGGAGACCCGTCGACCGGCGGGGGGTTGCCCTCCCGCACGGCCTCCATGAAGTCGCCGGCGATGCCGACGAGGTCGTCGAGGAGTTCCTCGTCGCGGTCGATCCGGAAGTGCTTGAAACGGTTGCCGCCGATGAGCGCGGCGACGTGGGCGTGGCCGTAGCCGGTGACGCCGATTCCCCAGTGCGTCTGCAGGGCGGGCCCGTCCGGGACGCCGTCCTCCCACTGGTCCGCCTGGTAGGCCGAGCGCGTCTTGATCTCCACGAAGCACGGGCCGTCAGGGCAGCCGAGCACGCGCCGGTCGAGGTTGACCATGCGCCACTCGTCGTCGACGTGGCGAAGCATGCCGATACGGCGGACCCGGGTTCCGGTCGCGGCCGCGAACCGCCGGGCGACGACCGCCTCAAGCTCGTTGCCGAACTCGGCCGCCTCTTCCAGCTCCGGGGAGCGGGGGAGGTCGGGGAGCTCGCCCCGCTTGTCGTGGTAGAGCTCCCGCTCGGAGGTGTAGCGGTCGAGGCCGACCATGGCGGGCACGTCGGAGCCGCAGATGCCGAGGCGGCGCAGGGTCAGCCATTCGTGGCGGGGCAGCCCGACGGGCGCGATCTGCACGCCCGTGGGGGTGACCCGACGGTGGGTCGTGCTCACAGCGCCCTCAGCCCCTCGACGACGCGCTGGAGAACGCCGGTGTCGACGCCGGGCGGCAGCGACGGGCGGGCGGCGTGCCGCGGGGCCGGGATCTGCTCGACGCGGCGGCCGTCGATCCGGGCGTTGGCGGCCGCCCGGGCGGCGCGCTGCGCCGCGGTCGGCGGCTCGAACGCGTGCCCCGGGCGGGCGGGCATCCAGAACAGGGAGTGCGTGCTCTGGACGTGCCCGCACCAGCGGCAGCCGTCCAGGGGACGGCGCATCCCATCGGGCCAGCGGATCAGCGAGCGCCGCTGACCGGTGTCCGGGTCGATCGTCAGGTAGCTCACCGCCACCCCCTCGGCCGTCCCTGCCACACCGTGCGAGGGCTGTCGGTGGCCTTGCGGAGGACGGTCGTGCGGTACCACGCGGGGTGGCCGTCGCCGAAGTCGACGAACACGATCGGGTTGCCGGACCGCAGGACTGCGTGCGCGGCCGGTGCCCCGTTCAGCAGATCCACGGCGATCGGGTCACGCGGCGCGCACAGCGCGATGGTGCCGGTGCGGCGCGTGCTGGTGTGCTGCACCTTGAGGTTCAGTGGCCAGAGGTTGGCCAGGTGCGGGAGGTTCACTCGTCTCCTTCGAGAATGAGGGCGATCTGCCGGCGGGCGATCGCGAGGCGGTCGGCGTCGGTGTCGCCGGTGCGCAGGTCGCCGAGCCAGGAGGTGTGCTCGGCGATGGCGGGGTCGGCGGCCGCGACCTGCTCGGCGTGCTCGGCCCGGGCGGTGCGGGAGAACGCGAGGGTGAGCAGGTGCGGGAGCTGGCGGCGGCCGCCGCGCTGGCCGGTCATCGTGCGCTGCCCACATGAGCGAGCAGGCGCCGCTCGGCCTTCTGCCAGGGCAGGGTCACCGCGGCGTCGTAGACCGCGATCACTTCGGCGCGTTCGCACTCGACGCTCACGTCGGGCAGGTCCGGGTCGGGCCAGACCTCGCCGATCGGACGCGCGACGTACAGCGCGCCGCGGCCGACCTGGAGGCCGTGCTCGGCCTTCGCGGTCCAGCAGGCGGCGTACGCGCGGGCGAGCTCGCGGTCGCGGGTGAGGTAGACCCGGTCGGTTCGCATGCGGTCGGTCTCGACGCCGTTGTCGTGGGGGTCGAAGCCGGTCAGGGCGATCAGGATGTCGCTGCTGGTCGCGATGCCGGTCTGGGCGGGCGGCAGCAGCAGGTCACCGGGTTGGAGGCCGGGTGCGCCACCATGCCACAGGCGCTCGTCGGGGCGGCCCATCAGCCCTCCAGGGGGTGGCGGGACTCGCCGGTCTCGACCGGGTCGTCGAAGCCGAGCGCGGCGGGCGTCAGGGCCGGGACGGTCGCGCGGCGGGCCCGCTCGGCGTCGATGCGGGCGGCCCGCTCGTCCTCGTCGGCGCGCAGCTCGCTCACGAGCGCCGCACGCGCGCGGCGCAGCTCGGCGATCGCCGCGTCGATGTGCTCCACGGCGTCGTGCCCGACGGCGACGTACGGGCGGGTGCCGGAGCCGGACTTGGCCGCCCACAGGGTGTTGTCGCGCAGGGCGAGGTGGAGCTGCACCACGGCGGCGCCGAGGGTGGTGTGGACGCTCACGCGGTCTCACCGCCGCGGGGCGACCAGTGGTCGGCGAGCCACTCCATGCGGGCCGCGTCCAAGGCGGCCGCGAGCTCGGAGTGCGGGGGAGGCACCAAGACGGGCTCCTCGTAGGAGATGATGGACATGCGTGGATTCCTTCGGGGATCGGGCCCCCGCAGCCGGCGGAATCGGCTGCCGGGGGCTTTCCTGTTTCAGGACAGGCCGAGCAGCTCGCGCAGCTTGGCGGTGGGGATCATGATCAGCTTGCCGACGCGGATGGTCGGGATGTCGTCGCTGTGCGCCGCCTTGTAGGCGGACGCCCGGGACATGCCGAAGATGAGGCCCATCTCGGGAACGGTCAGCAGCGGCTGGACCTCGGGGTCGGGGACCGGCATGCGGGGCCGGAGGGGCCGGCCGGTCTTCTCGCGGGTGGCAGTGGCCATTTCGGGGGTCACTTTCTAGTCGTGGGGGCGGGCTCGCGCAGGAGCGCGCCGAGTTCGACGTGCAGCTCTCCGGCGATGCGCTCGGCGAGGTTCAGAGATGGGCTCTTGACCTCGCGCTCGACCTTTGACAGGTAGGGCGCTGTCACGCCGATTCGCTCGGAGAGCGCGGCGATGGTCAGCCGTTGGGCGCGGCGGATCGCTCGGATCGCGCGGCCGTTCTGGGTGACCGTAATCACGGGTGGCACGGAGACAAACTAGGACTGGAGTCCATTTGAGTCAAATCAAGTCTCATGCTTTAGGACTCATCTGGATCCGTTATGACTGCGTCGCCAAGAAGGTAAGGCCCGTGTAACCTGCACAGATATCGAGTCACAATGAGTCTTGACGGAGTCCTATTCAGTCCAAGAGGATCGCGGCAACGTCAAGCTGTGCATACGGGCCCACCTGTACACGCAGGCGCGACGGGCGAGGGAGAGGACCATGTCTGGGGCCGCAGACGACTGGAAACGCCTGGGCGACCAGCTGGTCGCCAGGCGTGTAGAGCTCAACGACGCCTGGAGCAACCGCTCCACGTTCACGCAAGACACAGGCGTGGACTACCGCGTCGTCTACGACCTGGAGAAGGCCAGGCGGACGAACTTCTCGCCAGCGATGATCCGTCGCCTGGAGAAGGCCTACCAGCTGCGCGCCGGCGCAATCCACGCGATCCTCGCCGGCGACGACATCGCGCTATGGGGGAGCGAGGTCGACGAGCGCCGGGCCCGGGAGGCTCGCGACGGGCTGCGCGTGCGCTCGGTCGTGGAGGACGGGTTCGAGGCGTTCCTAGTGGAGGCGAAGGATGCGATCCGTCAACTGCCGCCGGAACAGCGGGAGGAGGCGGAGCGGACCACGGTCCGTCTCTTGCGGGCGATGCTGCGGGACATGGGCGCCGACATCTAACACCTGCCCACAGCAAAATTTGACGACTGTAACGTCTTCGTAGCCTCGGGCTTGTGTTCGAGATCTTGACCTTGCGGCGGCGAGCGGCAAGTATGCGATTTCCAGTTCACCCGGTTTGCGGTAGGTGCACATGGCTGATGAGGGCGCACGCGAAGGACTCAGGGTGTCGGTGGCCGAGAGCAGCGAGTTGCCCGAACCGGAGCGCTTCGCCTGGGGGCGGGCCGGGGATTGCCTGGCCATCGTGCATGCTCCGGGATGTGATCGACGCGTCATCGCGGCGGTCGCGGCGGCCGTGTTCGAGCCGGCCGACTTCGCTTGCATCCGTGAGGCGCTGGGCTTCGGGTCGAGGCCGCCTCTGATCGAGGTTGTTCGCAGGTCGCTGGATGGCCTGAACTGAGCTTGGATCGTTCCAGCATCCGACGGAACGCATCGGCGGGGGCACCTCAAGATCGTCGGTGCCCCCGCGTGGGGGCACGGCGCATGCAATCCTGTGCCATCTGGTGTCGCTGAGTCTTGTTGCGTCTACGCATGCCCAGCTACGATGCCCATCCACCCAGATCAGCATCGGGATAGAGGCTGGGTTCAAATCCCACCTCCACCGCCACCGAAGAGCCGCTGACCTGCGTGATCAGGTCGGCGGCTCTCGTGCGTTCAGAGGGCGCTCGGCCGGGGGGTGGTCAGGCGCCGTACGCCGGCCGCGATCCAGATGCCGGCCAGCGCGGCGTAGGCGGTGAGCAGCGCGCCGGAGGTGGAGGACAGGAGCATCGCCAGGGCGGCGGCCAGTCCCAGAAGGATCGCCCAGCCGTACAGGAGGGCCCGGCCCCGGGGCGCGCTCGTGTGCGCCGCCTCCTGCACGGGGGTGACCAGCGCCATGATCGCCGCGCCGCCCGTGCCCACCGCCTCCTGGGTGGTCGCCACGCCCGTGACGAGCAGCGCCGCGCCCACGACAGGCAGGCAGCAGCACACGAGGGCCATGCGCGCCTCCGCGCCCTCGAAGAGCAGCCGGGTGGCCCTGGCGCGGGCCAGGCGCAGCGTGGTGACCGCCTCGGCCACCCAGGCCGCCCAGTGCAGGAGCGCGATGAGGACGAACAGGGCGATGACCGGGGGCGCGACGGGCAGCAGGAGCAGCATCCGCCATCCGCCGAAGAACGTGCCGCGCAGTCGCGCGAGCAGACGATAGACGGGGTTGCGCTGCTTGAGCGCCATCACCAGGAGATCCCTGGCCTGGTCGAACCCCGGAGACAGGCGGAGCACCTCGCGGAACGCGCGGGCGGCCTCGCCGGGTGAGCCGAAGGCGAGCTGCGCCCGTCCGTACGCCAGGTGGGCCAGGGCGCTCTCGGGATCGAGCCCCACGGCCCTCGCGGCGGCCTCCTTGGCTCCGGCGGCGTCGCCGAGCATGGTGAGGGCCACCGCGAGCAGGCCGGCCAGGTCGGCGTCCTCGGGTGCGAGGGCGAGCCCGTGGCGTGCCGCGTCGGCGGCCTGCGGCCACTGCGCGGCGTCGACGTGCACCCGGGCCAGCAGCTCCCAGGCCGGGGCGTGCTCGGGGGCGAGCTCCAGGCACGCCCGTGTCGCCTCGGCGGCCTCCCCGGGCAGGCCCGCACGGTAGTACGCCTGACCGGCCACGTAGTGCGGGAACCAGTGGTCCGGCGCGAGCCGTACGGCTTCCGCGGCCTCGCCGATCGCCTCGGCCGGCCTGCGCTGCCGCGCCAGCGCCACCGCGAGGAAGGCGTGCCCGCTGACGTTCTGGGGCTCCTCGGCGAGCAGGCCCCGCAGCTCCCGCTCGGCCTCCGCGGGACGGTTCAGCTCCAGCAGTGTCCGCGCCCGCTCCAGCGGTGCGGCGGTCACCATCTGCCCTTGCTGCCCTTCATGCCCTTCATGCCCTTCATGCCCTTCATGCCCGTCATGCCGGTCTTGCCGGTCTTGCCGTCGATCCAGGGCATCAGCTCGTCCCACGCGCCGGAGTCGTTGGCGTGCAGCACGTAGTTGCGTGCGGTGCCCAGCCACTCCTTCACGGCCGTCGGCCGCGTCGCCTGGGCCACGGTGAGCAGGTCGTTCGTCGTCAGCGGGAGGGGACGGCCCGCGCTGATCGACTGGCGCAGCTTGGTCTCCACCGCGCGGTCGACCACGCCCTTGAGGTCCGCGCCGACGAAGCCGTCCGTGACCTTCGCCACCGCGTCGTAATCCATCTCGGCGAGCGGCTTGTCGCGGCACAGGATGCGCAGGATGGCGGCGCGCGCCGAGGCGTCGGGCGGGGGCACGAACACCATCTGGTCGAACCGCCCGGGACGCCGGAAGGCCGCGTCGATGTACCAGGGCGCGTTGGTGGCCGCCAGCACCAGGACGCCCTCGTTGGCGTGCTCCTCCACGCCGTCGAGCTCGGCCAGGAACTGGTTGACCAGCTGCCGGGTGTGCGCCTGCCGCATGTCGGACCGGCGCGCGGCCAGCGCGTCCACCTCGTCGAAGAAGAGCACGCACGGCCGGTGGCGGCGGGCCATCTCGAACGTGGCCCGCAGGTTGCGCTCGCTGGAGCCGATGTACATGTCGAGGATGTCGGCCAGCCCGACGCTGATGAACGCCGCGCCGAGCTCGCCGGCCGCGGCCCTGGCCAGGTGGGTCTTGCCCGCGCCCGGAGGGCCGTACAGCAGCACGCCGCCGCCCGCCCGCTTGCCGAACGCGGCGAACAGCTCGGGCTGCTGGAGGGGGAGCAGGAGCTTCACCCGCAGCGACTCCTTGACCGCCTCCATGCCGGCCACGTCGGCGAACGTGACGCCCGAGCGCTCGGCCTCGGCGTCGTCGGGGTCCTCTGCGCGGTTAAGGGGCGTTTCCGGCGCGTACGGCGGGGCGGGTGTGACGGGCTGGGGCTGGGGCGTCAGTCGCTCGGCGAGGCCGGGGTCGGCCAGCGAGGGATCACGGGCGACCGCGTCGTGATACCGGCGCGCCGCCCCGGCCACGTCGCCCTCGCCCAGCAGCGCCCTCGCGGCGAGCAGCCCGGCGCGCGGCGCGTGCCCGGGATCCGCGAGGAGCGGTTCCAGCACCGACAGCGCGGCGCCGTACGCGCTCTGCCGTACGAAGGCCTCCGCGAGACCGGTGATGACGTCCGGGTCCTGGGGCGCCAGCACGAGGGCGGCGCGGAACTCGGTTTCGGCCTCGGCGAGGTAGCCCTTGGTCAGAAGCTGCTCGGCGAGGTGGCGTCGCAGGGGAAGGTTGTCGGGAGACAGCCGAGCCGCCTCGCGGAGGGCGTGGAGTCCGGCGTCGTCGGGCACTGTCCGGCTCCCTTCTTTCGAGGGCAGGTCAAACTAAATGACCGTCAGGCTACCGAAGCAGCCGGACAGTGGATCTCGCCCGGGAAGCGCCCTAGTCCTGGACCTCCAGCACGCGGGCGTGCAGCACCGAGCGCTGGTGGAGGGCGGCGCGCAGGGCGCGGTGCAGGCCGTCTTCCAGGTAGAGCTCGCCCTTCCACTGCACCACGTGGGGGAACAGGTCGCCGTAGAAGGTCGAGTCCTTGGCCAGCAACGAGTGCAGGTCGAGCACCGCTTTCGTGGTGATCAGAGTGTCGAGCCGGACCTGCCGGGGCGGGATCTGCGCCCACTCGCGGGACGACAGTCCGTGCTCGGGATAGGGCCGTCCGTCGCCGACCAACTTAAAGATCACGGTATGTAGTTTAGGAGACGACGCAAAGGTTCGCGCCCGAGGCCCTTTTCACGGTCTCAGATGCCCCCGGAGAAGGTGTCGCAGCGCGCCGGGTCGCCCGACGCGTAGCCGTTCGTGAACCACTTCTGCCGCTGGGCGGAGGTGCCGTGGGTGAACGCGTCCGGGTTGACCCTGCCCTGCATCTGCTCCTGGATGTGGTCGTCGCCCACCGCCGCGGCGGCGTCGAGCGCCTCCTGGATGTCGGCGTCGGTGAACGGCTTGGCGTAGAAGCCGGTGTCCACGGCGTTCTTGGCCCACACGCCGGCGTAGCAGTCGGCCTGGAGTTCGAGCCGCACCGAGCCGCTCTGCGCGCCCTGGTCCTGGCCGGCCCGGTTCATCGTGCCGAGCAGGTCCTGCACGTGGTGGCCGTACTCGTGGGCGATCACGTACGCCTGGGCGAACGGGCCGCCCTTGGCCCCGAACCGCGACTGGAGCTCGTCGAAGAACGAAAGGTCGAGATAGACGTGCTTGTCGGCGGGGCAGTAGAAGGGGCCGACGGAGGAGTCCGCTGCGCCGCAGCCGGTCTGCACCCCGCCGGAGAACAGCGTGGTCTTCGCGCCGGAATAGCCGTCGATCTGCTCGCCCCAGTATTTCTGGATGCTGTTGACGACGCCCACGACCCGGCACTTCTCCGACTGGTCGGCGTCGGCGCCGGTCTTGCACTGCGCGCTCAGGTCGCTGGTCGGCTGCAGGCCGGTGGGCTCGTCGCGGCCCGTGATGTCGCCGGGGTTGACGCCGAAGATCAGGGCCAGGATGAGGGCGATGATGCCGGCGGCTCCGCCGCCGACGGCCAGACCCCCGCCGCGTAACCCTCCTCCACGGCCGACGTCCTCGACCTGCGAGGCGTCGAGTTGCGCTCGGTCATCGAAATCCATCTGCGACGCTCCTGATGGAGTGGTGGCTTGGCGGGGCTACTGCCCTGGATAAGCGTGATCATGCGAGGCGGCCGCCATGCCGGATCCGTCTTGCCCTGATCTTCGGGTTTTGCCGGGTTAGGATCACCGCGTGCCTCTGACCGCCTTACCCCGGCTGGTGCCGCCGATGCCGGGCGGGCGGGGGTGGTTCGGCCCGCTGGCCGTGGCCGCTTTCGGGGGATTTCTCCGCTTCTATCGCCTCGATGTTCCGCACGCCTTCGTCTTCGACGAGCTCTACTACGCCAAGGACGCCTACTCGCTGATCAGGTTCGGGGTCGAGCGGCAGTTCGCCGACGGGGCCGACCAGGCGTTCGTACGCGGGGACACGGACGTGTTCAAGGCGTGCGGGACGGTCGAGGAGTGTGCCGCGTACGTCGCCCACCCCCCGCTCGGCAAATGGCTCATCGGGGCGGGCGAGTGGCTTTTCGGCGTCACGCCGTTCGGGTGGCGGTTCGTCGCCGCGCTCGCGGGCACGCTCAGCGTGCTGGTCCTGGCGCGGACCGCCCGCCGGATGACCCGTTCGACCCTCCTCGGCTGCCTCGCCGGGCTGCTGCTGGCCCTCGACGGCCTGCACCTCGTGCTGTCGCGCTCCGCGCTGCTCGACATCTTCCTCATGTTCTGGGTGCTCGCGGGCTTCGCCTGCCTGGTCGCCGACCGAGACGCGGCCCGCACCCGCCTGACGGAGTGGTATCGCACCTCCGACCTGCACGGGCCTCCGCCCCGGCTCGGCCCGCGGCCCTGGCGGCTGGCGGCCGGGGTGTGCCTGGGCGCGGCGTCGGCGACCAAGTGGACCGGCCTGCTGTTCGTCGTGGCGTTCGCGGTCATGACGCTCGTCTGGGACTGCGGGGCACGGCGTGCCGTCGGCCTGTCCCGGCCCTACCGGCAAGCGGCCCGCCTCGACTGGCCGCTCGGCCTCGCCTGGCTCGGCGCCGTGCCGGTCGCCGTGTACGTCGCGTCGTTCGCCGGGTGGTTCGCCTCGGCCGGGGGATGGGGCCGCAACTGGGACCGCGCGACCTCGAACGGCTGGGTCTACTTCGTCTTCGACTCGCTCCGCTCGCTGGCGGACTACCAGAGCCAGGTGTTCGGCTTCCACCAGGGGCTGAGCACCCACCACGACTACCAGTCGGACCCGTGGACCTGGCCGCTGCTGCTGCGGCCGGTCGCGTTCTTCTACCGGTCGCCCGACGGCACGTGCGGCGCCGCCTCCTGCTCGCAGGAGATCCTCGGGACCGGCACCCCGGTGATCTGGTACGGCGGGCTGCTCGCGCTGGTCGCGATGGCGGCGTGGTATCTGGCGACCCGCGACTGGCGGGCGGGCGCCGTCCTGCTCGCCTACGGCGCGGGATGGCTGCCGTGGTTCTACTTCGCGCTGGCCGACGACCGCACGATGTACCTGTTCTACGCCCTCCCGGCGGTGCCGTTCATGGTCCTCGCGATCGTGCTGGCATGCGGGCTCGTCCTCGGGCCGCCGGGCGCGCCGGCCGCGCGGCGCTCCACGGGGGCGGCGGTGGTGGGCGCGTTCACGCTGCTCGCGCTGGTGAACTTCTGGTGGCTGTCGCCCGTGCTCACCGCCGTGCCCATGCCGTACGACGCCTGGCTGAGCCGCATGCTGCTGCGTTCCTGGATCTGAGCGCTACGCGTAGACGATGAACTCGGGATAGACGTGCACGCCGGGCCGTCCGCCGATCTCCGCCACCGCGTCGCGGATCCGCCGCAGGTGCTCCACCGTCATCTGGAGCGGCGGCTCGTCGGGCTGATAGGTGGTGCGGATCGGGTAGTCCTCGCCCGGCGTGGTGGTCATCTCGATGTGGCAGCCGAGCACG
Organism: Microbispora sp. CL1-1; assembly: GCF_012034195.1. NCBI lineage: Bacteria > Bacillati > Actinomycetota > Actinomycetes > Streptosporangiales > Streptosporangiaceae > Microbispora > Microbispora sp. CL1-1. Next base: position 2,585 of record NZ_JAATEK010000021.1, on the reverse strand, counting down.
TGGGTGAGGGGGCGGGCCTCGGCGAACTTCACCAGGCGGTCGATGGTCTGCTGAAAACGCCGGCCAGTCGGCGACGTACAGCCGCCCGGGATAGACGGTGTCACCGGTCAGCAGCAGGCCGGTGGCGCGGTCGTAGAAGGTCACCGCCGCCTTGTGGTGCCCGGGGCTCGCCACCGCGTCCAGGACGCGGCCGCCCAGGTCGACGGACCCGAGAACGTCGAGATCGTCGCCGAGGCCGAAGAACTCGCGTACGCGCTCCGGCGCGGGGTCCACGATCACCGTGTGCGGGCGGTCGCGAAACTGGCCGTCGCCCGCGATGTGGTCGCCGTGGCCGTGCGTGTGGGCGACGACGAGCCCGTAGTCCTCGCGGGGGTGATCGGCCAGCCAGCGGTCCACGATCTCGTCCACCGTCCGGCGCAGCGGGAAGTACGCGGGTGAGGCGGTCGCGCCGGTGTCGAGCAGGAGCGCCCGGGTGTTCCCGAACATCAGGAACATGAAGGGCGCCTCGTAGTTGATCGCCTTGTTCTGGCGCAGGACGTACGTGTGCTCGTCATACCGGTGCACCTGGATATCGGGGTCGGTGTTGTGCTTGGCCGACTCCGAGCCGTGGATCCACCGGACGTCGAGGTCTCCCGCACCCGGACTCGCCGGGAAGCCGATCTGTTGCATGCGGCCCACCGTAGGGGAACACGACCTAGAGACGGGTGGCGGCCCGGACCAGGCCGGCGACGGCCTGCGAGCGGCTGTGCGGCGGCCACGCGATCAGCGTCGTCACCTCCGGGGCGTCCAGAACGGGCACCGCGGCGAGGTCGGGGTGCAGATAGGCCCGCGTCGACTCCGGCAGCACCGCCACGGCCCGGCCGAGGATGATCGTCTGGAGAAGCTGCGTGTGATCGCGGACCTGCGGACCGGGACCGTCCGGATAGGTGCCGTCGACGTTGGGCCAGCGCGGCAGCGGCAGTCCGGGCAGGGCGGTGACGTCGGCCATCAGCACATGTGGCCGGGAGGACAGGGGATGCCCGGCAGGCAGGACGGCCACCTGCCCCTCCGTACGCAGCTCCTCGGTGTCGAATCCCGACGCCGAGTCGAACGGCCGGTGCAGCAGCGCCACGTCGGCCCGCCCGTCGCGCAGCAGCCGCTCCTGCTCGCCGATGCCGCACAACAGCACGTCGACCGCGACCGCGCCGGGCTCGGCGGCGTACGCGTCGAGCAGCTTGGGCAGCAGCTCGCCGGCCGCACCGGCCTTCGTGACGAGGACCAGGCCGGGGCTGCCGGTCGCGGCGAGCGCGGTGCGGCGGGTGCGGCGCTCGGCGGCCTCGACCGCGTCGAGGGCCGCCCTGCCCTCCTGCAGCAGCACCGACCCGGCCTCGGTCAGCGCGACCGAGCGGCTCGTGCGCTCGAACAGCGCCACGCCGAGCCGCCGTTCGAGCCGGCCGATCGCCCGTGACAGCGGCGGCTGCGCGATCCCGAGCCGTTGCGCGGCCCGTCCGAAGTGCAGCTCCTCGGCGACGGTGACGAAATACCGCAGCTCCCGCGTCTCCATGCCGCCACGCTATCTCCGGGGAGCACGGGATCGATACCCGCGAGGTATCGATGGTGGACCAAACGGTGTTGGAGGTTCCGGCGGGGTCGCGCCCAGGATGAGACGCATGAGCGAACAGACGATCGCGCTGGTCACCGGCGCGAACAAGGGGATCGGATTCGAGATCGCGGCCGGCCTCGGCGCCCTCGGCTGGAGTGTCGGCGTCGGCGCCCGGGACGACGAGCGTCGCGAGTCCGCGGTGGAGAAGCTGCGCTCGGCGGGGGTCGACGCGTTCGGCGTGCCGCTCGACGTGACCGACGACGCGAGCGTGGCCGCCGCCGCCGAGTTGATCGAGGAGCGCGCGGGACGTCTCGACGTGCTCGTCAACAACGCGGCGGTCACCGGGGGCATGCCGCAGACGCCCACCACGGTGGACCCCGCCACGATGCGGGCGGTCGTGGAGACCAACGTGATCGGCGTCATCCGCGTCACCAACGCGATGTTGCCGCTGCTGCGCCGCTCGGCATCCCCGCGGATCGTGAACATGTCCAGCACCGTCGGCTCGCTGACCCGGCAGAGCGCTCCGGGCGCCGAAACGGGCCCGATCTCCGCGGCCTACGCGCCCTCGAAGACGTTCCTCAACGCCGTCACCGTGCAGTACGCCAAGGAGCTGAGCGACACGAACATCCTGATCAACGCCGGCTGCCCGGGGTTCTGCGCGACCGACCTGAACGGCTTCCGCGGCGTCCGTACGCCAGAACAGGGCGCGGCGATCGCGATCAAGCTGGCGACCCTGCCCGACGACGGCCCGACCGGCGGGTTCTTCGACGACGCCGGGCCGATCCCCTGGTGAATCCCGGATACGCGAAAGGCCCGGCTGGATCGACCGGGCCTTTCGCGTTTTGCTGCTCAACCAACTGCGCGGAGGATAGGAGATTCGAACTCCTGAGGGGTTGCCCCCAACACGCTTTCCAAGTCTGCGGGCTTCTGTCCGTGAGAGTCCCCCATACGCCCTGAGAAGGCCCAAGGCAACTTTGTGGACTCTTGTGAACCCCTGCGGACG
>NZ_JAATEK010000209.1:0-384 GCF_012034195.1 Microbispora sp. CL1-1 | reverse complement strand
GCGATGGCGGCGATCCAGCCGTGGTCGGCGGCCGGAGCCGAGAAACCGATGACGACCTTCTCACCGGGGGCGTCGTTGGCGCCCCCGGCCGCGGGGGCCGCGGCCGGTGCGCTCGCCTGCGCGGCGGGCTCGTTGCTCGTGCAGGCCGCGACCAGGGCACCGGCGCCGAGGACGGCTCCGCCGAGGAGGAAGCCCCGGCGGCCGGGGTTCTGTGTCATGTCGTTCTCCCTTGCAGTGGGGGGTGAAATAGCAGGAAAGCGAGGAAACAGGAAAGCGAGGAAAAGGGTGCAGGGGGCCGGGACCGCGGCCGTACGGCGGCGGACCTGGACTGGTCGGGCAGGGGAAGCGGGGGTTCCGGGTCAGGTATGCGCTCTGAGGCCGCGT
>NZ_JAATEK010000208.1:0-390 GCF_012034195.1 Microbispora sp. CL1-1 | reverse complement strand
AGCAGCACCTCACCCGGGCCGATCCTGTGACCCGGCTGCAGCGCACGCCCCAAAGGGATCGGGTGACCCGGCCATGCTGGGCGAACAGACCGACCCAGCCCACACGGCCGACATGATCAACGCGGCGGGCGCGGCCGACACTGCGGACGCCGCAGGCGCGGCTGAGACGGTTATCGCGGACTCGGCGAACACGACGGGCGCGGCGAACACGGCAGGCGCAGTCAGCACCACAGGCGCCGTAGGCGCGGCCAACGTGGCTGACGTGGTCAACGCGGCGGGCGTGGCGAACACTGCTGACGTGGTCAACGTGGCGGGCGCGGCTGGTGCGGCCGGTACCGCTGGGGTGGCGAATACGGCGAACGGGGCTGATCGGCGTCATGCGGATGCGGT
>NZ_JAATEK010000207.1:0-408 GCF_012034195.1 Microbispora sp. CL1-1 | reverse complement strand
CGTCGATGAAGGCAACTACCTGGGCGGCCGTGGGTCGAGTTCGGCCGCGAAAAAAGCGGCCGCGGCCTTGAGGATCTCGTTGGCGCGGCGCAGCTCGCGCACCTCACGCTCCAGCTCGGCGATCCGCTGCGCATCAGCGGTCGAGGTGCCGGGACGCTGTCCCTCGTCGATCTCGGCCTGGCGCACCCACCCGCGCAGCGCCTCGCGGTGAACACCGAGCTGATCGGCCACCCGGGCGATCGCGCCGGGGGCACCGCCGGTCTGCCGGCGAACCTCAAACACCATCCGGACCGCGCGCTCTCGAAGCTCTTGGGGATACTTCCTCGGGGCTGGCATCGTGACGTGATTCTCCCTTCCGCCAGCAGATGATGCTGGCTTCAGGGCCTCCACGAAAGTCGGAGTGGTTCA
>NZ_JAATEK010000206.1:0-408 GCF_012034195.1 Microbispora sp. CL1-1 | reverse complement strand
GTCGCGCAGGGCAAGGGCATGAGCGACCTGCTGGAGCAGGAGGTGCCGCAGTCGATCACACTGGCCTCGGCGACCATTACCAAGGAGAACGTGCAGAAGTATCTGCCGCTCGGCTTCGAATCCTGATTCGAGGGAGATCTAGTGACAGACAGCAGGCCGGCGCTCGGTGTCGGCATGGTGGGGTACGCGTTCATGGGACGCGTGCACTCGCAGGCGTGGCGGAGCGTCGCTTCGGTTTTCGACCTGCCGGTAAGGCCCGTCATGGCGGCCCTGTCCGGCAGGTCGCCCGACCGCACGGCCGAAGCGGCGGCCATGCTCGGCTGGGCGGCGGTGGAGACCGACTGGAAGCGGCTTCTCGAACGCGATGACGTGCAGATCGTGGACATCTGCACGCCGGGCGACAGCCAC
>NZ_JAATEK010000205.1:0-410 GCF_012034195.1 Microbispora sp. CL1-1 | reverse complement strand
CACGCCCGGTCGACCGGTCCGTACTCGATGATCACCCAGCAGCCGCTGGGTGGTAAGGCGCAGTTCGGCGGCCAGCGCTTCGGTGAGATGGAGGTGTGGGCCCTGGAGGCGTACGGCGCCGCCTACGCGCTGCAGGAGCTGCTGACGATCAAGTCCGACGACGTGCAGGGCCGTGTGAAGGTCTACGAGGCCATCGTCAAGGGCGAGAACATCCCCGAGGCGGGCATTCCCGAGTCCTTCAAGGTCCTCATCAAGGAGATGCAGTCGCTCTGCCTGAACGTCGAGGTTCTCTCCAGCGACGGCATGTCGATCGAGATGAGGGACACCGACGAGGACGTCTTCCGCGCGGCGGAGGAGCTCGGCATCGACCTGTCCCGGCGTCCCCACGAGGGCGCGATGACCGTCGACGA
>NZ_JAATEK010000204.1:0-411 GCF_012034195.1 Microbispora sp. CL1-1 | reverse complement strand
CGAACTTGAAGCCCACGACCTTGTAGGTGGTGAGGATCTTCGCCGAGAAGGTCCGCTTGAAGAAGTCGAACTCGTTCCGCTTACCCGGCTTGGGGACCCGGTAGTACAGAGTCGTCCCGTCCTGGCTGACGTACGAGTCCTTGTTCCAGAACTTGTACTCGCTCGGCTTGATCGAATCGGTCTTGACGGACGTGAAGGGAGCCCAGGGGCCGTTGCCCGTCAGGTTCGCGCCCTTGTTGTAGTTCTGGAAGTCGGCGACGCTGATCGCCGTCTCCTTGCCGAACCGCGAGAGCTCCTTGACCTCTTCGACCTTCAGCTTCGACGCAACCGTGGTCTTGTCGGCCTGGAGCTTCTTCAGCGCCGCTTCGGCCTGCCACTTGGTGCGGTAGGTCTGCGACTCGTACTTGCCGG
>NZ_JAATEK010000203.1:0-420 GCF_012034195.1 Microbispora sp. CL1-1 | reverse complement strand
TGACCCGGCACGCCGGGCGGCGGCCGCACAGTGCCACATAGTGCTCCGCACGCTGGGCACACAGTGCTCCGCACGCTGGGCAACACGGTGCTCCGCGTGCTGGCCGCGAAGTGCTTCGCGCGTTGGTAGCGCGGTGCTGCCGAAGTGGCGCATCGTGGCCGGTGCGCTGGGCACACAGTGCTCGGCGTGCCGGCTGCGAAGTGCTTCGCACGTTGGGCACACAGTGGCCGCCGCCCGGTGGAGCGGACCCATCCCGAAGTAGATCCGCGCTGAGCGATTCACCCCCCATGCCGATCCGCGCTGAGCGATTCACCCCCCATGCCGATCCGCGCTGAGCCGATTCACCCCCCACGCCGATCCACCCCCCACGCTGATTCACCCCCCACGCTGATTCACCCCCCACGCTGATTCACCCCCCAC
>NZ_JAATEK010000202.1:0-421 GCF_012034195.1 Microbispora sp. CL1-1 | reverse complement strand
GACCAACCCGCTGGCCGGCCTGACGCACAAGCGGCGTCTGTCCGCCCTGGGCCCGGGTGGTCTGTCGCGTGAGCGCGCGGGCTTCGAGGTCCGCGACGTGCACCCCTCGCACTACGGCCGCATGTGCCCGATCGAGACGCCGGAAGGCCCGAACATCGGCCTGATCGGCTCGCTGTCCTCCTTCGGGCGGGTCAACTCGTTCGGCTTCGTCGAGACCCCCTACCGCCGCGTCGTCGACGGCCGGGTCACCGACGAGATCGACTACCTCACCGCGGACGAGGAGGACCGGCACGTCGTGGCGCAGGCCAACACGGCCCTGAACGCCGACGGCACCTTCGCCGAGACCCGCGTGCTCGCCCGCCGCAAGGGCGGCGAGTTCGAGGCCGTCCACCCGTCCGAGGTCGACTACATGGACGTGTCG
>NZ_JAATEK010000201.1:0-421 GCF_012034195.1 Microbispora sp. CL1-1 | reverse complement strand
CATCAACCCGCTCGCCGCCCTCACCCAGAAGCGGCGCCTGAACGCGCTGGGCCCGGGTGGTCTGTCGCGTGAGCGGGCCGGGTTCGAGGTCCGCGACGTGCACCCCTCGCACTACGGCCGCATGTGCCCGATCGAGTCGCCCGAGGGCCCGAACATCGGCCTGATCGGCTCGCTTGCGTCCTTCGGACGGGTCAACGCCTTCGGTTTCGTCGAGACGCCCTATCGGAGGGTCGTCGACGGCAAGGTGACCGACGAGATCGACTACCTGACCGCCGACGAGGAGGACAAGTACGTCAAGGCGCAGGCCAACACGGCGCTCAATCCCGACGGATCGTTCGCCGAGCCTCGCGTCCTGGTGCGTACGAAGGGTGGCGAGACCGAGCTCGCCCGCGCCGACGAGGTCGACTACATCGACGTTTCC
>NZ_JAATEK010000200.1:0-431 GCF_012034195.1 Microbispora sp. CL1-1 | reverse complement strand
GGTGGTCGCGTTGGACTTGGTGTCGTAGACGCAGTGACCCGCGGTCGCCACCAGGTTCTTGTACTGCGACTGAACCGAGGTGGCCGAGCACCAGTGCGGCTTGTGGTCCGCGCCGATGAAGAACACCTTGCCGGTGGTCTTCGGCAGGTTCACGTTCTTGAGGCTGCCGGTGGCGGCCTTCTGGTCGCCGCTCGACCCGACAACGCCGGCCTTGGTGTCGGCGGAGGCCCCGCCGGTCGACACGTGCTTGGTGGGGACCGTGGTCTCCACCGTGTACGGGGTGGCGTTGATCAGGTTGGCCTTGGCCTGGCCGTACCAGAACGCCGCGACCTGCTGAGCCGCGAGGTTGGTGTTGGCCAGGTTCACGGCCGGAACCGAGTCGGCGTGAGCCGGGGCAGCGATCGCCGCGGAGGCCAGCAGGCCGGCCGCGA